>NZ_JAVRCE010000012.1:108537-159360 GCF_034530915.1 Nostoc sp. DedQUE09 | reverse complement strand
ATAACTTTATCCTAGAAGCTCTTTTCTATGCAGCTTCATATTAAATTGGTATTAGCTTCTACAATTGTAATAACTGGTGCGTTAAGAATTAATAATTCTGGTGAACGGCTAATAATAAAATCACAATTTCCATTTAAACCTTGTGCTGAATCAACAGTAAAATCGATACCAGAAAATAAACTTATTTGATTGTTTAAATATTTTCTTACAGTAATTAGAATTGGTGCTATAATCATCTATGAGCGAGATTTTTCTGTATTACTAGCAAGAGCTAAAGGTACATTTTCACGCAATACTTCTGCAAGTAATGGTGGACACTCTACTTCTTGTAAAGATGGAAATATATCAATTTTATCAGAAATAGTTAGACCAAAGGTTTTTCTAACTTTATCTAAAGTAAAGTCACTGTATGACACTTTATTTGCTCCTGTAAATAATCCAGATAATTAAATTGTGCCAACTATTAGCAAGATATGTTGCTGATATTTGGCACAATTACTGTCTGAATATTTTGTAACTTTAAGCAAGGAAACCTGCAAAAAAGTCGAGAGTTTCTTTGAGTGCTTTGATGAAAATATCAATTTCCTCGCGGGTATTGTAGAAAGATAGACTTGCTCGTGCGGTTGCAGCAAGACCTAAGTAACGGTGCAATGGTTGTGTGCAGTGGTGTCCAGAACGGATGGCAACGCCTTCTTGATCTAATAATGTAGATAAGTCGTTGGCGTGGACTTCTCCGGCTGTGAACGACGCAAGAGCGGCTCTCCCTTCACCTTTTGCATTTGGTTTGGGGCCGTAAATTCTAATTTGGGGAATTTGCTCTAATTGCTGGAACAAATAAGCTGTTAATTCTGCTTCGTAGGCGTGGATTTTATCCATGCCGATATTGCTAAGATAATCTATCGCAGCACCAAGTGCGATCGCTTCCCCAATTGCAGGTGTACCAGCTTCAAATTTATGCGGTAATTCTGCATAAGTTGAATGGTCTAAGTAAACCTCTGCAATCATCTCACCACCACCAAAAAATGGTGGCATTGATTCCAATAATTCCAACTTGCCATACAAAAATCCTATCCCGGTTGGAGCGCACATTTTATGGCCAGATGCTACCAACCAATCACAATCTATCTTCTGCACATCTACAGGATAGTGGGGAACACTTTGGCAAGCATCAACTAAAAATTTAGCACCGTAACTGTGAGCGATCGCACCAATTTCTTCTACTGGGTTAATACAACCCAAAGTATTAGAAATATGCACCACCGACACCAGCTTAGTTTTCTCAGAAATCAGCTTTTTAAACTGTTCTAAATTAAAAGTTTCTTCTGGTGTTAATTCTACAAATTTAAGTACTGCACCCGTTTTTTGTGCCACCAATTGCCAAGGCACAATATTACTGTGGTGTTCCATCACCGAGAGAATAATTTCATCTCCCGGCTGCAAATTATTCATTCCCCAGCTATAAGCGACTAGGTTAATCGCCTCACTTGCGTTGCGGGTGTAGACAATTTCCTGACGCGATGCAGCATTGATGAACTTGGCAACTTTATCTCTAGCACCTTCATAAGCATCGGTAGCTTTAGCACTCAGGGTATGGGCACCTCGATGCACGTTAGCATTATATTGTTCGTAATAATCCCGTAGGGTATTTAATACGAATAAAGGCTTTTGCGATGTTGCAGCATTATCGAGATAAATCAGGGGTTTCTCGTTGACTTCCTGATGCAATATCGGGAAGTCAGCGCGAACTTTATCAGCAAGGGTTTTGGTAGGAGTGAAAGTCATTGGTAGATTAGTTATTACTCATTAGTCAGGGACTTGAGATTATTCACTGTGTTTAAAAGGATTTCTCGCAGAGAGGGAACTGGTATTTTATTGATAACTTCAGCAGCGAAGGCGTTAATTAACAACTTCCGAGCATCGTTTTCATCAATTCCCCGACTTTGCAGATAGAATATTTCATCATCTTCCAATTGGCTAACGGTAGCACCGTGGGCGCACTTTACATTATCCGCAGTAATTTCCAATTGGGGTTTGGTATCAACTCTGGCTTTCGATGATAGTAGCAAATTGCGATTTAACTGGGATGCATTTGTTAACTGCGCTGGTTTGGGTACAAAAACTTTACCATTGAACACCGCATGAGCGCGATCGCCTACAATACATTTATGCAATTGGTCACTTGTACCGTGAGGATAGTTAAGTGCGATCGCACTGTGAGTATCAGACAATTGCTTACCAGAAATTATCGTCAACCCATTGAGAGTAGTTTGTGTCTGCTCACCAGTTTGCAAAATCTCCAAATTATGCCGTGACAACTTTGCACCTAAAGTTATGGCATGACAAGTATATCGGCTATCACGAGCTTGGATTACAGCAGTCTTACCTATATGAAAATCGGCCAAATGTTCGCGTTGAATCCGAGTGTGATTTACCTGAGCATTTTCTCCCAGCCAAATTTCCGTTACTGCGTTAGTAAAGCCAACAAATTCTGGTGTAGTATTCTCTACAAAATCGCCTACAAGACCTGAAGGAGTTGTATACTCTTCAACTAAAATAAGACTACTTCCAGCCTCAGCTACTACTAAACAACGCGGTAGAGAAAAAATTGAAGGTTCAGCCACAGTTACGAACTGTAAATGAATTGGCGTTTCCACTTCTACATTTTTGGAAACCCACACTACCGCTACATCGTTTATGCCAGCAGTATTGAGCGCGGTAAATACTTCCTGCGCTCCTTCTGTTTGAGCTAAATACTGTTTTAAATGCTCACGATTATCCGCAGACAAGCTAGCTAAATTACTCACCTTAACGCCAGGTGGTAAGTTGGCAATTGCAGATAAAGCAGGTGCAAATTTGCCATTAACAAACACTAAACGATTTTTTAGTGCTTCTGGCAGCGATAAAGGTATACCCTCTGCATTTGATATCTGGCCTGGCTGAAAATTAAATTGAATTTGCCGCAAAGACGACAAATCAGTAAATCGCCATTCTTCCTCGCGGGTGGTGGGAATAATCGAGTGACGTACCCAATTAGCAGCACTTTGGCGTAATTCCTGCAACCAACCTTCTGTTTTAATTGCCGTTACTTGATTTAACAACCCAGTCAGATAATCATCTCTATCTAACATCGATGTCAAACTGACTGCATTTGAATTAGGTATTGGACTAGGAGATACTTGAATATTCATTACACACCCACCTCAGCAGCTGCAAATTCTTCTAGCACCCAGTCATAACCGCGAGACTCTAATTCTAGTGCCAGTTCCTTACCGCCACTCGTAATAATCCGCCCTTGTGCCATCACATGGACAAAATCAGGCACAATATAATCGAGTAATCGTTGATAGTGAGTAATCAAAATTGTCGAATTTTCTGGACTTGCCAGTTGATTTACGCCATTCGCCACAATTCTGAGCGCGTCAATATCCAAACCCGAATCGGTTTCATCCAAAATTCCTAACTTTGGTTCTAGTAGCGCCATTTGCAGAATTTCATTCCGCTTCTTCTCGCCACCAGAAAACCCTTCATTCAAACTACGACTGAGAAAACTGGAATTCATCTTCACCACATCCAGCTTTTCTTCAATCAAATCGTCAAAATCAAAAGCGTCTATTTCCTCTAAACCTTGCGCCTTCCGCCGAGAATTGTACGCCACCCGCAAGAAATCCAAATTGCTCACACCCGGAATTTCTAACGGATACTGAAACGCCAAAAACACACCACTTCTAGCGCGTTCCTCCGGTTCCAACTCCAGTAAATTTTGTCCCTGAAAAATCACCTCACCGCCAGTCACCTCATACGCCGGATGCCCAGCCAACACCTTAGAAAAAGTACTCTTACCAGAACCATTCGGCCCCATGATCGCATGAATTTCACCCGATCGCACCTCCAGATTCACACCTTTCAAAATCGGTGTCCCATCAACATTAGCCGTCAGATTCCTTACCGACAGCACAACTTCACTATTTTCAATAATCATCTTCTCTCCCTTCTCTGCGCCTCTGCGGTTCGTTATTCCAAAAGATAAACACAGAACGCCGATGTCCCTGTGTTTATCCTTGCTTCCATTTATCCAACACTGCCTTCCAACTTCAAACTCAACAACTTATCAGCTTCCACCGCAAACTCCATCGGTAGCTGATTAAAAACATCCTTACAGAAGCCGCTAACCATCATCGAAATGGCATCTTCTGCTGAAATGCCCCGTTGAGCAAAGTAGAATAATTGATCTTCCCCAATCTTAGAAGTAGAAGCTTCATGCTCCACCTTCGCGCCGTTATTTTGCACCTGAATATAAGGGAAAGTGTTGGCATGGGCATTATCCCCAATCAGCATTGAATCGCACTGGGAATAATTTCTCGCACCTTTAGCCGTCGGATTAACTTTCACTAAACCCCGATAGCTATTACTAGAATTACCTGCGGAGATTCCTTTAGAAATAATTGTACTGCGGGTATTCTTCCCTACGTGAATCATCTTTGTACCCGTATCAGCTTGCTGCATATTATTTGTCAGCGCCACCGAGTAAAACTCACCCACAGAGTTATCACCCACCAACACACAGCTAGGATATTTCCAAGTAATTGCTGAACCTGTTTCTACTTGAGTCCAGGAAATCTTGGAATTTACGCCCTGACACAAACCGCGCTTGGTGACAAAGTTGTAAATACCGCCTTTACCGTTGGCATCACCAGCGTACCAGTTTTGCACAGTGGAGTATTTAATTTCGGCGTTGTCGAGGGCAACGAGTTCCACAACGGCGGCGTGTAACTGGTTGCTGTCATACATCGGTGCGGTGCAACCTTCGAGGTAAGAAACATAACTACCTTCTTCGGCGACAATCAAAGTCCGCTCAAATTGTCCCGTGTCACCAGAGTTGATGCGGAAGTAGGTAGACAGTTCCATTGGGCATTTTACGCCTTTAGGAATATAGACAAAAGAACCATCGCTAAATACGGCGGCGTTCAAGGCGGCAAAATAATTGTCAGCTATAGGAACAACGCTACCCAAATATTTTTGGATCAGTTCTGGGTGTTCTTGCAACGCTTCAGAAATTGAGCAGAAAATAACGCCATCTTCCGCTAGCTTTTCTTTAAATGTAGTGGCGACAGAAACGCTATCAAAAATTGCATCGACGGCGACGTTTGCCAGTCGTTTCTGTTCAGATAGAGAAATGCCTAACTTCTCAAAGGTTTCTAAAAGGGTTGGATCAACTTCATCCAAGCTGTTTAGTTTTTCTTTCTTGCGTTTTGGCGCTGAGTAATAAATGATATCCTGATAATTTATAGGCGGATACTTGACATTCGGCCAAGTTGGTTCCGTCATTTTTTGCCACTGGCGATAAGCTCTGAGGCGAAAATCCAGCATGAACTGCGGTTCGTTCTTCTTAGAGGAGATCAAGCGGATAACGTCCTCGTCTAGTCCACGCGGAATAGTGTCGGCTTCAATATCGGTGACAAAGCCGTACTTGTAGGGTTGGTTGACTAAGGTTTTGACAGTGGCACTCATCAGTAATAATCTCTCGTGTTCGGAACTTGAATCTCTCTATAAGGATGGGAGACGGGGTTTCTTTAGCCGATTCCCATCTACCGTTACGGAATGGTTACACGGCTGCTAGAATAGTGGTGGAGAGTAAAACAACAGCTATGTTGTTTAATCTATCTTCATTTTACGCTAAATTAACAACAACAATGTTGTCAAAGTCAAATTTTGAAAGAAATTAATTTTTGGGGCGTTCGCTGAACGTCTCGCACCACATGAAGATGGCGACTACCCACCAGTCCTCAACCAAGCAAGATATCCTAGAATATTTGCACAAACACGAAAAAGCAACGGCTTTGGAGCTAGCTGAAGTTTTAGACGTTACCCCCCAAGCTATTCGTCGCCATCTCAAAGATTTGGAGACGGAGGAGCTAGTTTTGTATTCGACATCAGTGCAGGCGGCGGGGATGGGGCGTCCGCAGCATCTTTATGAATTGAGTCGTCAAGGACGCGATCGCTTGCATCGAACAATGAGCGATCGCTTTGGTGATGCAAGTGGAAATTTTGCGGTTTCGTTGCTAGACACCTTAGCCGAAACGGTAGGAGACGACCAATTTAAATCGATTTTAGAGAAACAGTGGCAGCGCAAAGCTAAAGAATACCGCGATCGCGTCGGTAACGGTTCACTGCGAGAACGTGTAGCTAAGTTAGTAGAGTTGAGAAAAGCGGAAGGCTTCATGGCGGAGTATCACCCTGTTGATGTGAATGACTGCTTTGAGAGCGATCGCTTTATCTTAATGGAGCATAACTGCGCCATTTCCAACGTTGCCGAGTCTTTCCCCAGCATCTGTGGTCACGAATTAGAAATGTTTGCAGCCGTCTTACCAGATTGTACCGTAGAACGCACCCACTGGATTATTGATGGCGAACACCGTTGTGGCTATTTAGTACAAATTCGTCAGTAAAATTATCATAGATAAATTCGATTTACATCTAGCCGTGGTAATGGATAATAGCTGAATAGCAACTAAGTTTGAGATAGCATTTATGGATGTACCACCACAGCAACCATCAGCACAATTTTTAACCTTGGAAGAATCAGCAAAAGTAGACGGGGCTTTGTTATCTTCCTCAGAAAAATTTTTAACAAGATTGACAATTTCATCACTTAAGCTTTTGAAGCATATTGCCCAAGAATACAGCGTTGCTATTGAAGATTTGACAGCACAGCAAGTAATTGCTTGGTTTGAAAAAGACGGTAAAATCCGACGTGAACAGGGCATTGAAGCTGCATATCTAAAGTGGTGATTTAAAGATATAGTAAGAAAATTTTTCAATAAAATAAATGTAGGGTGGGGAAAGCTTACCCTATTTTTTTTAAATAAAATAAATAGGAATCTTATAGGAGTATTTTGGATTTAACACCAATTTAATGTGAAGCTGCACTAAATGAGTAACTCTCTACTCTTGGCGTACTTGGCGGTTCGTTTAATATTCTGTGCATCTTCATACAGAATTGGTATAACTAGTTAATAGATTAGCCTTTTCTATAATATATTGCCAATAATGTTACTGTTCCACAGGCAATAAAACTAACTAGATTACCATACATCAAAATTTGGTCTTTGTAGTAATAACCATAAAGAACACTGTTAAATTGAATAATATTAAAGCCAGCAAAAGTTATTAAAGAGATATTTTGAGCACTTTTAGTTCTGACGATTCTGATAGCTTGGGGGACAAATAAACTAGCATTGAATACAAAACCTAAGCCGAATAAAAAAGTAACTATTTCTCTCATATTTTTATTCAGTTATACTCAACCATGAAAAACATTTAACCTTGGATTATAATAGTTGTTTTAAACAACTAAAAGGATATTTAGAAAGTTGCTCCAAAGTGAGGGAGTATTAATTAATTAAAAAACAGAAAGCACCTTTTGAAAAGTGCTTTATATATTCATTATATTGAATTTGTCAAACAATTATTTAGGCATTGTAATTGTTAGCACGAGGACTACGAGCGCCAGTTACGGCTCCAATCATGGAGGCTATTAAACCCAACAAAGAACCAAACACAAACCACCACAATCCCGAACGCAAATTAGCTGCTGCATCACGAGTTTGTTGGGCAGTGATGTTTGCTTGGGGTACATTAACACTACCTTGCTGTTGTACCTGGTTGATGACTTCCCCAGCGTTAGAAGCAGCAACACCAAAAGCACCAGATACTCCACTTGCTAAAAGCCATGAGCTAACTGCCAAAGTCGTTGCCCAAAGAATTGCGCCGTTAAGAAGAGCTGTATTGCGGTTCATCGGCCCACAAGCACGGGCTGTAACCCAACCACCAGTAAATAGGGAAATTAGTAAAGCGATAGTTGACCAAAGCCCCGCATTACCCGCAGCGTTAGGGGCTATTGTTCTGGGTGCACCTGAGCCTTCAACTGCGCCTGCCGCAAATGCACCAATTATAGAGCTCAAAATTAATTGAGTGGCTAAAGCAACCAACAAACCAGAAATAATCGGTCCCCAGCGAACAAGATCATGATATTCACTTACTCGGCCTGCTACCACAGGGTCAGTAGGAATAACGTCATTACCTGTACGATTTACGTATGACATAGCTTATGTTCTCCAGTGCTGTTTCAGCAAAGTTCCTGTTTAGGTATATTCATCTTTATGTTTAAAATTAAATAACTAAATCATTTGTTTTTATATCTACCAATAGAAATATTTAATAGGTCTATCTTTAGTGGTAAAAACAGACTTTCTTCCACAACTATTAATACAATTTAGTATTTATTCATTTCTGAAGAATTATTTAAAAATCATCTAGGCAAAAATTTTAAATTAAAAGATGAGTATTAATTCTGATAATAAAGTAGCTTTAACTGTCTATGAGATTAGACTGAAAGTAAAACTTTGTAAGAAATTTCAAAAGTAAAGATCGTCAAAAATTAACGCATCCTGACAGCTGTGCCTGTGGCAGTAATCAGCAAAAGCACTCCTGACTGGTCAAGATTGATTGTGCCAGTATCAATTTCAATCCCAATTACAGCATTTGCTCCTAAGCGTTGCGCTCGTTGTTCTAATTCTTCTAATGCCTTGCGTTGACCCTGCTCAAATAGGCGCTCATAGCTACCAGTGCGTCCACCAATAATATCTCGAATACCAGCCAAAAAATCCCGCAAGAAATTGCTGCCGTAGACTACTTCTGCGGTAACAATACCTAAATATGACTCAATCACGGCTCCTTGAATTACATCAGTGGTAGTTATAATCATAAATTAACCTCCTATATAGGATATATCTTAATATTTATTATCAAAGTATTTATCAAAATACTTGATTAATGGTAACTATTATTACAGAATACAGGTTTGAGAAACTTTATCTCACATAATTTTAGATTACGCTTTCAGCTTTAGTATAGTTCTAAACAGTAATCAGTACTTAAAGGAGCATTTTACATCTTATATTTATCTTACCTTGTAATGACTAAAAAAAGATGTAAACGCCTAGATAATAACTTTTCTAAAGGTAGTATCAAGGGACTAAAAATGTGAAAAAAGTGGATACTGAGTCAGCATATTCTTAAATGAAATAAAAAACAGGAATGAATATCACAGCCTGTTAAGCTTGGCACATCAGCATCTACGATTCAGCCAGATACCTGTTGGGCTGTTGGGCTTTTCAGGGTAACACGTATAACTACTGATTAAAAAAGGTGTCATTTTGCGAGAGTACTAGTTTAAATATAAGGTACTTTCACCTGCTGCCGATCACTTACACTTCATCTTTCAGTAAAAACTCTGTTATATAGTGCTAATTGTAAAGGAAAGGAACATGAACTATTAATATCTTAATCAATACGAAGAAATACAGTTTTCAAAAGTCCATATTTTTGTTTTAATGTACAAGAAAAAAGTTCTTTAAAATTTCAGGAAATTTACTGTGTACAAGCCAACATCATTCGTGTTTAGCGTGGTGTTACTAGGATGTTTTACTTTCACTATACCTTCAGTAGCTCAGGCTCAGGTATTAGTGGCGCAAGCTAAAAACCCAGAGTTAAAGCAATTACTGGAGGAAGGACGGAGGTTGGTGAATGCCGGGGATTATGGTGGTGCGATCGCTGTTTATCAGCAAGCAGCTAGTATAGACCCCAAGAATGCTAAAATCCATTCAGGTATTGGGTATTTATACGCTCAACAGGGAAATTACCAGGCAGCATTAGCAGCTTATCGTCGTGCGATCGGTATCAGCCCAAACAATAGTGATTTTTACTACGCTGTGGGTTACATCAAAGCCAATTTGGGCGACACACGTGGGGCAAAGGAAGGTTATCGTCGTGCCATACAGCTGAATCGTAACAACGTCAACGCCTATTTAGGATTGGCTGTGACCCAATCGCGTATGGGAGACTATAATGCCGCTACCTGGGCATACCAACAAGCAATCGATTTGGATAAAAACAACGCCCAGACTTATGAGTTGATGGGTTCGATGTATAAACAGCGACGACAAGCCAAACAAGCAAACAGCTTGCTTCAGAAAGCCCGTGACTTGTATAAACGGCGCAATGACTCAGATGGCGTAGAAAGGGTAGAAGCCATGCTGCGGCAGTTAGGAGGATGAGGTTAATCTAACTGGCGTCCCGTTAATTCCACAAAAATATCTTCCAGATTAGAGGGACGCACCATCATTCCGGTTTTATCGGGCTGTTCATTCAAGTAGATATTTGCTGCTTCCAAGGATGGGAAAAACAGATATTCCCAATTACGAGCGCCATCACTTCTCACATTAGATACACCTAATTGTTTCATCACCAAACCTTCACCGTGAGCAGAACGCAGCTGTTGTAAAGTTCCCAAAGAAATCAGCTTACCGCTATCCATAATACCGATGCGTCCTGGCTTAGTAGAACCAAAGGCATCGCACAAAAATTCGACCTCATCCATATAATGGGTCGTCAGTAG
Organism: Nostoc sp. DedQUE09; assembly: GCF_034530915.1. Lineage (NCBI taxonomy): Bacteria > Bacillati > Cyanobacteriota > Cyanophyceae > Nostocales > Nostocaceae > Nostoc > Nostoc sp. DedQUE09. Next base: position 148,904 of record NZ_JAVRCE010000012.1, on the reverse strand, counting down.
CATCGTCATCCCTTGTTTATTTAAATCCCGAATAATTTCCCAGAGGCGTCGCCTGGTCTGGGGGTCTAGTCCTACGGTTGGTTCATCTAAAAACAAAATTTGCGGTTGATGCAATAAGGCTCTGGCAATTTGCAACCGTCGTTTCATACCCCCAGACAGGGTTTTTACCAAATCATCACGTTTTTCTGCTAGCTCAACATACTGTAGCCATTGATTAATCAATTTTTGTCGCTGCGGGTTGCTAATGTGATGTAGCCTCCCGTGCAGTTCCATATTTTCCCAGACGGTTAAATCGTTATCCACACTGACTTGTTGCAAGACTACACCAATACTCTGTTTTGCCAACGTTGCTTGGCGCATCACATCATATCCACCTACTTCTATGCGTCCTTGGGATGGTTTCGTAAGTGTAGTCAGCATCCGAATTGTGGTTGATTTCCCTGCACCGTTCGGGCCAAGTAGAGCAAATATCTCTCCCGCTTCAATTTGGAATGACAGGTCATTGACTACAGGTACATTGTTGTAAAACTTGTAGACGTTTTCTAGAAAGACAGCAGCAGTCACGTCGCTTCGCTCCGAATTAAAAATTAAAAATTAAAAATTAACAAGCTCATAAATAAATTTAGTTGTTCTGTATCCTTTTTTGCTTGGTCATGGATAAATTTGCTCACACCAGTTCATAATCAAGACTACCATTCTGATTACATCAAACTAAATATATTTTATTAACCCTTAGATAACTCAATCTTTACTTGTTGACATAACAACGTGTGGTAAACACTTATCCTGTAATACTTTAGTTTAAGGTTGCTGTTATTTAGTATGGAATCTCATCACCCATTGAAGCTAAATCGGCGTCAGTTTTTGCTACGTTCAGCTATCACAGCCGGTGGAATTATTTCGACAAATTTTGTTGCTAAATCACCAGTTTTTGGCGAAGCACCTGCAATTATCACCTCTGATAAAATGCGTCCTGGCATACCTTATGGTGTAGCTAGCGGAGACATATCTAACGATAGCATCGTGATTTGGAGTCGGAGCGATCGCTCTGCCAAAATGATTGTAGAATATTCTACTAGCGAATCTTTTCGCAATGTGCAGCGAGTTGTCGGGCCTAATGCTTTAAAAAATAGCGACTTTACAGCACGACTTTATCTGAAGAATCTACCACCAGACCAAAAATTATTTTATCGGGTGATTTTCCAAGATTTAGATTATCAACGCACCTACAGCGCTCCTTTTTATGGTAGTTTCCGAACTCCCCCCAAATCTGGACGAGATATATTCTTTGTTTGGGGTGGCGACACCGCCGGTCAAGGATGGGGTATTAATCCTGATTTTGGTGGAATGAAAATTTACGAAACTATGCGCCAACTTCATCCCGATTTTTTCATCCATTCTGGCGATAATATTTATGCTGATGGTCCCATTCAATCAGAAGTGACTCTAGATGACGGCACAATTTGGAAAAACATCACCACACCAGAAAAATCCAAAGTAGCAGAAACCCTAACAGAATTTCGTGGCAACTATATATACAATTTGCTTGATAAAAACATCAAGCGTTTCAATGCTGAAGTTCCTATATTGGCGCAGTGGGACGACCACGAAACCACAAATAACTGGTATCCTGGTGAATTTCTAAGCGATGACCGTTATACAGTTAAGGATGTTAACTTGCTAGCTCAAAGGGCAAGACAAGCCTTTTTAGAATATCTGCCTATTGGATATGAAAACAATAATCCAGAGAAAGCGAAAATTTATCGCTCTTTCAACTATGGCCCATTATTAGACATTTTCATGTTGGATGAGCGTACCTACCGGGGGCCAAATTCCCCCAATAATCAGCTAGTACCAAGTAAAGAAACAGACTTTTTGAGCAGAAAACAATTGCAATGGTTGAAAAGACAATTGCTATCATCAAAAGCGACATGGAAAGTGATTGCTAGTGATATGCCTTTGGGATTAATAGTTAAAGACGGTAGTACTGATTTTGAAGCTTGGGCCAATGGAGATGGCCCAGCTTTAGGAAGAGAATTAGAACTTGCCGATTTGCTACGATTTATCAAAAACAAAAATATCCAGAATGTTGTTTGGTTAACTGCTGATGTACATTATGCAGCAGCTCACTATTACGACCCCGCTAAAGCTCAGTTTACCGACTTTAAGCCTTTTTGGGAGTTTGTTGCTGGGCCGCTTAACTCTGGCACATTTGGGCCAAACGAATTAGAAAATACTTTTGGCCCACAATTAGTATTTCAAAGTCTTCCTACAGGTACAAAAGCAAATCGACCGCCAAGTGAAGGTTTGCAATTCTTTGGAGGAGTTAAAATTGATGGAAATACAAAGGTAATGACCGTAACATTGCGTAACTTGGCTGGGAAGACTGTTTACAGTGTAGATTTACCGCCAGAAAAATAAATCGCCAAAATCACAGTGAGATGTCGCCAGTTAGATATGAGTAATTAAGCAATTTTTTACTTTATCTGCTGGCTTTGCTGTTTTTTGGGTGGGATGTTGAAGGATAAAAAATTGTGCGATCGCTACTGTTAAGAGCTAAATTTAAGTAAGTAGAGTTTTGGAGTTGATCATGCTTAAGCAACTCATCCTGGAAAATTGGAAAAGTTTCCGTTACGCCGAGCTTCCACTTGACCCATTGACTGTTGTGATTGGTACAAATGCAAGTGGTAAATCTAATGTAGCTGAAGCGTTAGAGTTGCTCAAAAGAATCGTCAGAGGTGAGGATATTGAAGTAGCTTTAGAAGGAAATAAAACTCTTTCCTCCATTCGAGGCGGTGTTGAATGGGCTGCTCTTAAACCAGAAACTCAATTTATATTAAAACTACTAGTTCAAGGTGAAGATGATAATACAGATTATTTTTATAGTATTACAGTACAAACTAAACCAGATGTTCATATTGTCCAAGAATCTCTTGAGATGCAAAAAACATTATCTAATTTACCAATTAATCATGAAAAGTTAATAAATAATAATTTATTAACCAATAAATCATATTTTTCAGAAGTTAACCACTTATTTGCACAAAGGCAAAAGGAGCAGAATAACTTGAAGTTGGCACTTAGTAAGTTAAATAATGCCAACCAAGATTTATTGCAAAGAGTTAATATACTGAAAGAAAATATAACTATCAATAAAGTAAAAGCAGAAGTAATTATTGAAAAAATAGAAGATGTCAAAAAACAAACGAATGATTTGATTGAAGGGATTAATGAAGATGACAATAAGTTTAATTTACTTGGTAATTATCTTAATTTAATGAATATTTTAATTAATAAAATTAGTAGTATTTTTATATTAAATCCTGCTCCTTCTCTGATGCGTGATTATTCACGCTTATCTGACATATTAGAAAGCGATGGTTCTAATATTGCTGGTGTACTGGCAGCATTGGATGGTGAACAAAAAGCCGAAGTCGAATCGACTCTATCAGCTTACATCAAAGATTTACCAGAAGGTGATATTAAAAGAGTATTTGCAGAGCCAGTTGGTAGACTGAAAACTGATGCAATGCTCTACTGTGAAGAAGAATGGAAACCTGGAGAGATGACACTAATAGATGCTAAAACTATGTCAGATGGAACTCTCCGTTTTATAGCAATTATTACAGCATTACTTACTCGACCAGAAGGTAGCCAACTAGTAATTGAAGAAATAGATAATGGTCTTCATCCATCGCGTGCAGAATTACTTGTAAGAATACTGCGAGAGATTGGCAGCAAAAGAAAAATTGATATTTTAATTACTACCCATAACCCAGCTTTACTCGATGCTTTAGGCCCAGAGATAGTTCCTTTTGTGGTTGTTGCACACCGCGATAAAGAAACTGGAGAAAGCAAACTTACTCTTTTAGAAGATATTGAAAATCTTCCTCTTTTGTTAGCATCGGGTAGTTTAGGCAAACTAGCAACTAAAGGTGTAATTGAAAAGAGCCTTTCTGATAATAAATAAATTTAAATATGAGAAAGGTTCTGATTATTGACACGTCGATAATTTGCGTTTATTTAGGTGTACCTGGTAAAGAGACTTGTGGTTCTGATAACAATAAATGGGATAAAAAAAGAGTTGAAGCCCGTTTTCAGGAAGAAGAAAAACAAGGTGCAAAGTTTATACTACCAATAGCAACAATTATAGAAACTGGTAATCATATTGCACAAGCTAACTCTAAGCGATATGAAATTGCTCAAGCTTTCGGTAATATTTTAGTGAAAGTAGCAGATGGAGTTATACCTTGGGGAGTTTTTGAAACTCAAGTAGGTGAACTTTGGAACTCAGAGCAATTGAAACAACTGGCTACTGAATGGCCTACTCTGGCATCAAGAAAAATTTCTATCGGAGATGCGACAATTAAGACTGTCGCTGAATATTACGCCAAAACCAGTAGCACTTTTCAAGTGGAAATTTTTACGGGCGATGGTGGACTCAAGGCTTATGAACCAGCTATCCCAGCACCTACGCGTCGAAGTACTCGCAAAAAAGCCTAAAGCGATTAGTATTTAACCAAAATAGAGATTGTTTAACTAACTTTTCAAGAATTAAGTTCGACAGGAATTGTAATAAGAAACTCGGTTCCTTCTTTTATGGTAGATATACATTGCAGTTGACCACAATGTTTTTCTACAACAATTTGATAGCTGATAGATAGCCCCAATCCAGTGCCTTTAACGACGGGTTTAGTAGTAAAGAATGGGTCAAATAATCGCTTTTGTATATCCTTGGGAATTCCACTACCATTATCGGCAATGCGAATAACTACTTGCCGATAATCTGTGACTTCAGTACGAATACGAATTACAGGTGATTTTAGAGTTGAATAAACTGATTCAAAACTTTCGAGTATTGCATCAATCGCTGCTTACAGTTACAGGCTACTGTTTAGAGAAGTAAAGCATTATCTTGTACAATCAACGACTAATAGCTCCCCTAGATGGGGAGTTATTTGATATCAGTTAGCTAGCTAAAATGAAATTGGTACATTTTTAAATGCGGCTGTATCTGGCACAAAAATGTCCAAATTATTGATACCATCGGGAACTCTTAGCCAGATATAAGCATCTGCGGAGGCTTGCGGACGTACTTGGAACAAAGAAACGCTTCCTGTTGAACGGTTAAGAGCAACTCCTTTGTAGGTTACGCTAGTGTCAGGATTGCGGGCTGTTGTACTAGCCACTGAGATAATATCGCTACCAACAACTCCGTCTGTGGCAAGGCGACGAATACGCATTTGCAGATTTACCACATCACGGTTTCCAGTTTCTGGATCTTTAATTCGTTTTGCTGAAAGTAACTCAACTTCTGCCTTTTTGCCAAAAGCAGGCTGCACAAATTGACCAGGGCTAATTGCTGATGTTGTAGCACTAGCTGGGGATGGTGAGACTATTGCTTGTGGAGAAGTTGTAGCTGTCAGACTTGGCACTTGAGCGGGAATAATGTTACTGGCTGTATTGGTAGCATTTAGTGTCTGCCGCAACGTGAAAACTTCATAAGCTACATAGCCGCTACATCCCAAAGCCAAAGTAGAGAGTAATACAGCTACACCAGATAAAAATGTACTCACACCGTTGCCTCGATTTCGTATTTCTGTATATGCAGGTTGATTTAGGTTTCTATTTTATAGTCCCATAAATATGTTTGTGCGTAGGCGCAGCCCGTCGTAGACATCGCCTATGCCTATGTATGAAACATGTGAATATCTTCCCTATACTAATTAAGTAACTTTACTGAGCCAATTCTTCTCTCTCCGGAAGGAAATTGTTTGTAAGGTAAAAATATCTGTCTTTGGGATAAGGAAAATTGGTGAGACTTAAGACTTTAAATCAACCACTGGGTGTTTTATTAATATTTTTGACTAGCCAGATAGGATTTAGTTCTATTGCGAAAGCACAAACCCCAGTTGCACCAACAACTACCACAAAATCAATTTGCTCTAGCCAACTGGGAACAGCTATAGATGCTGTAATCAATCGTCCCTTATTTAGTCGGGTGCGCTGGGGAATTTTGGTACAACCCCTGTCAACGGGGCCAACTCTTTACAGCCGAGATGCTCAAAAATATTTTACTCCTGCGTCTAACCTCAAATTGCTGACAACAGCAGCCGCGTTGCAGGAATTGGGTGCTAATTTTCGGATTCGCACCTCTATTTATCAGAATAGCAATGGTGTTTTACGTGTTGTCGGTAGGGGAGATCCTAGCTTCAGCGATACAGAACTACAAAAATTAGCACAGCAGTTAAAAAAGAAAGGTATTACCCAAATTCAGCAGTTGATTGCTGATGATAGTTATATTCAAGGTGATATTGTTAACCCCACCTGGCAATGGGAAGATGTGCAGTCAGATTATGGCACACCAGTTAGTAGCTTTATTCTGAATCAAAATATTTTTAGCTTAAAACTTGTACCGCAGGCTGTAGGTAAATATTTACAATTAGTGTGGATTGATCCTGGTGAAGCGAAACAGTGGCGGATAATTAATCAGTCAGTAACCGTTCCCCAAAATCAACCGAGCTACGTCAATGTTACCCGCGAATTGTCAGGAACAGTATTACGAATTCAAGGACAACTGGCAACGAATTCTGAACCCTCTTTAATAGATTTGCCTATAGTTGACCCTAACTATTACTTCTTACGACGCTTCCGTACTGCTTTAGCAACAGAAAAAATTAACTTGGGACAAACATTAGTAGTAAATGGTGGTGCGAATCAACAGGAAATCGCATTTGTAGAGTCACCACCTTTAGCTGAATTATTAGCAGAAACTAATTTAAATAGTAATAATCTTTATGCTGAAGCAGTGCTGAGAGCATTAGCTGTGAAAAAAACCAGACTAAAAAATCAGACTAGTGCTGATGTCGGTTTAGAAGTTGTTAAAGCAAGTTTAACTAAATTGGGGGTCGATCCAGCTAATTACATTTTAGTGGATGGTTCAGGTTTATCACGTCGTAACTTAGCAACACCAGAAGCTTTTGTACAAACTTTGCGGGCAATTGCAAAAACCCCAACAGCATATATATATCGGGCATCTTTACCTGTGGCGGGTAAAAGTGGAACTCTGAAGGGCCGCTTTCAAGAAACAGCTGCTGAGGGGATTGTGCAAGCAAAAACAGGTACGTTAACAGGTGTAGTTTCTCTATCTGGATATATGAATGCGCCGAAGTATGAGCCGCTAGTTTTTAGTATTATCGTGAATCAGTCGGATCAGTCTGCAACAGTTATACGGCAGGCAATTGATGAGGTTGTTGTATTGTTGACACAGTTGCAGCATTGTTAATATTATACTTTTGACTCATAACTTTTTTCATGCCAGCCAAAATCTTACCACCGCCCCTAAAACCTGGAGACTTACTACGAGTAATTGCGCCTAGTGGTGCTTTGCGAGAATTTGAGGAATTTAAACAGAGTCTAGAAATTTGGCGATCGCGTGGTTATCAATTAAAAGTCAGTCCCCAGATAGATGACAAATGGGGCTATCTAGCTGGAACAGATGAAAATCGCCGTCAACAGCTAGTAGCAGCATGGCAAGATCCTGATTGTCGGGGTATTCTCTGTGCCAGAGGTGGTTTTGGCAGCACCCGCATCTTAGAAAATTGGAATTGGTCAAACTCAGGGCCTCCCAAGTGGCTCATAGGCTTTTCTGATATCACAGCTTTATTATGGAGCCTTTATACAGCAGGAATTTCCGGGGTTCACGGCCCTGTAATGACAACTTTAGCAGATGAGTCAGATTGGTCAGTTAAGCGATTATTTGATTGGGTAGAAGGTAGTTCTTTTACCCCTCTCAAAGGTTGCGGTTGGGGTGGTGGTGTAGTGAATGGTACTTTATTACCAGGGAATCTCACGGTGGCTACTCACCTTTTAGGTACACCAATCTTGCCACATCTGGATGGTGTAATTTTGGCTTTTGAGGATGTTACGGAAGCACCTTATCGCATCGATAGGATGCTGACGCAGTGGCGTTTGAGCGGTGCTTTGTCTCAAGTCTGCGGTATTGCTTTGGGGGGTTTTACTCGTTGTGAAGCGCCACCAACTATATCTAGTTTTAGTGTAGAAGAAGTGTTGCGCGATCGCTTGGGCGATTTGGGTATTCCGATTGTCTCCGATTTGCCTTTTGGCCATGATAATCCCAATGCAGCCTTACCAGTGGGAGTAGAGGTAACTATAGATGGAGATGCGGGAATATTAGCGATGCCTACGGCGGCAAGCTACGCACCATAGTTTCCCGCAAATATTTTTATCACAAAAAGTTTGGATGGTACATAAAATCAAATAATATCCAAGTTAAAGCACATTACTACTATTCATTTTTTCAGGATTTTTTGAAACCATTGTTCTACGCGATCACCCATAGCTTTTAAAGAGTATAGAGTTTCTGCTTGCTGGCGACATGCTTGGCGGTCAATTTCATCTAAATGCTTAATCGCTTCTACTAAACCTTGAACACTATCAGGTTCCACTATAAAGCCAGTTTTGCCTTCCTGGACAATTTCTGTTAAACCACCCCGACGGTAAGCAATTAAAGGCACTCCACAAGCAAGTGCCTCTATTGCTACATTTCCAAATGCTTCTATCCAACGAGGAGTTACTAAAAGTCCTCGACATTGACCTAACTCCTTTTGTAGCTCAACCGTTGGTAAAAATCCTACATATTCAATGGGAGCATTAGAGTATTCTTGACAAATTTTCTCCCAGTAAGATATATCCTGTTTAAACCCAAATATTTTCAGCGTAATACCAGTGATTTCTGCTGCTGCTACTGCATCTTCTAGCCCTTTCTCAGGAGCTATTCTACCTACCCACGCCAAGGTTTGAGTTGGTTTTGGGCAAAATTGATAAATAGATAAATCCAAACCGTTTAGCAGACAAATACACCGCTCTGCAAATGTGAAAGTAGCTGCCTGTGTTTGACTATGAACACCGATAGTATTCGGAAAATTGATTGCTACTTGTTCAATAATCTGATCCATAACATCTGTCAAAGAACCCATACTGATCAGATGTGCGATCGGAATATTAAAAAATGGTGTTAAATACAGCGGCAACCAATCATAAGCAAAATTCATAATCAAATCATAATCTGCTTGCACTTGACGAGCATAATCCCACATATTCGCTAAAACAGAATTTTTATGCAGCACAATTGGATCGCTACGGCTCTGATTTTGCGCTGGTATCTGTATTAGTTCTCCAGGAATTTCTCTAATAGGTAATGAATTGCTAATAGACCCTTGCGGTGCAACAATCTCTAATTTATGTCCTCGTCGTAGCATCTCTGTAGCAATATTAGATAGCGTTAACTCTACTCCACCTCCCAATCCTGAACCTAGCGCACCCATTGGGGTAGACATAAATAATAATTTATGGTACATTTGCGGTCATTAATGTATTTTCATAAACATCATTTTTTCACCTAAACAACGTACTTATTGGGTTTTGATATGGCTTCACCCAAAAGACACGAAGTCGAATTTAACTTTGCTTCTTATAGCAACGAGTTGTAATCAAGTAAGGGTGAAAAACCTCTAAAAAGTGACTTTGAAGTGTATGGAAAAATGTTTCTACTACTTTAGGATCATCTAAATGAAAAGGGTATTCTTGATTAAAACCTTTAAAGAAATACCAATTCACTATCATCTTACCATCAGAGTTCAAAGCTTGATAAAATTGTAATAACTGCTGGCTAGGATCTAACAAATGTTCTAAAACATCAAAGCACAAAATTGTATCAAATTTAGCTTTTACGGGCATTTCAAGAGCAAAAACTATTTTTTTGTCCAGTCCCATTTTCTCAGATCGATACTGAACAAAATCACGATTGATCGGATTAATATCATAATAGATTACTTGCTCAACTTGTGGGCAAAGAGCAGCGCCAAGGGCATGAGTTCCTATTCCACCACCAAAATCTAACACTCGACCTTGGGCAGAATCTGCAATCAACCGCAACATATCTCCAATATACTCATGACTTGACAGATGCCAAGCTCCCAATTCAAATAAGTAAAGTTCTCCTACTTTATCACGATAGAAATCACTTGCTTCTTGCCAATTAAAATCTTTGTGTCCTAAGTTTTTTATTTCTTCTTGTTCTGCTGCTAATTTTGTCTCTATAGTTTCTGGATCTAGATGTAAAAAGTCTTGTAGATGAGCCTTAAAGTGAAATGAATTTTCTAAATAGCTACTTAAGCAAGAAGGCATAGGAAAGTTTCCCATAAAATTTGTGTCACATTCAAATCAACGCATTCTATTATAAAATAAATGTATACCAATTTAACTTATTATCGCTTGTAAAGATTAGTACAAAATGCAGTATGTGGCAGCCCTAAATGATTCTTAAATTTCTTTCCTTGTTATTTTGATATTTTGGCGGACTGAGAATATTTACAACTCAAATAAGATTGCTATATATATTTGAGCAAGCAATATATTCTAAAATACAGAAGTTTTTCCGATAATTTGTCTTAATTAATGGAGGTTGTATTCCTGTATCTATCCGATCGGATTATATTTCACTCTGATGCAAGAGGATAAATATTTTTTAGAGATATTGGACATCAATTAGATATATTGAATAACCTTTATAACAGAGTTGTTGTTAATGGGATTATTTAGATAAATGGCTATGCTCATTGGGATGGTTGTCAAAAAGCCTTACATGATTATGAACGTTTGAGAGTAAAGCAATTTAACCTTCATAGAATTGGCCACACGGCGCTATGGTTTAAGAAGGGTAAAGTGATAGATGCACAAAAAATTTATAAATTGGCATGAAAGTTATCATTCTCCAATCCCAAATTCACAATTTTGTTCGACAGTTAACCAATTCTGCTTGGCGGGTTTTACTGATGGCAATTATTCTGAGTATATGTTTCATATTCTTATATAGTTGTCAGAGCACAGTCCAGAGGAATGACGGAGTGATTAATCTGAGTCTATGGCAATCAATCAATCCCCCTGTTAACCGGGATGTGTTTAATAAACTAGTAGATAAATTTAATCAGACTCATACTGATGTGAAGGTGAAATCTATCTTTATAGGTCAACCGCAATTGCCAAAAATATTAACAGCAGTTGTGGGCAATGCGCCTCCAGATATTTTGTCATTCGATCCTCAATTAACAGGCCAATTTATGGAACTAGGGGCAATCCGTCCTTTAGAAGAATGGCTGGAAAAATTGCCCTTGAAGTCAGAAATTAGCCCCAACTTATGGGAAGAATTAAAATTAGACGATCATCTTTGGTCAATCCCCCTCTACACAAGCAATTTAGGCATTTTTTACCGACCCAAACTTTTCCGATCTGCGGGAATTACGCAAATTCCTAAGACTTGGGAAGAGTTGAGGGAAGCTGCCAAAAAATTGACCATAGACCGCAATGGCGACAATCGACCTGAACAATACGGAATATTACTGCCTTTAGGAAAGGAAGAATGGACTGTCTTTAGTTGGTTCCCCTTTTTATTGAGTGCTGGGGGAGAGGTTGTAACAAATAATCGTCCAAATTTGACGAATGCAGGAGCGATCGCAGCCTTACAATTTTGGCAAGACCTATTAAAAGATGGTTCTGCAACCCTTTCTTCATCAGAGCGAGGTTATGAAGAAGACGCTTTTATTGCAGGTCGCGTTGCAATGCAGATCACAGGCCCTTGGACTTATATCATGAAGTCCAATGTTGACTTTAACGTATTTCCCATACCTGCAAATGTGAAACCTGCTACGGTGACAGCTACTGGAAATATGTATTTGATGAAGACCACACCAGAAAGAGAGCAAGCCGCACTCAAATTTTTAGAGTATGTTTTGAGTGAAGAATTCCAAACAGAATGGAGTATCGGTACCGGTTTTTTACCAGTTAATATTAAAGCTGCACAAAGTGTAGCTTATCAGCAATTCATCAACAAAAAACCTTTGTTAAAAGTGTTTATGGAACAAATTCCTCTGGCTGGTGCTCGACCGATTATTGCCGGATATAGCCGTCTTTCTGACAGTCTTGGTCGAGCTATCGAGGCTACATTGCTGGGTGAATCTCCCAACAAAGCTCTCAAAATAGCACAAGAGCGTTTAGACACTATTTGGGATAGTAAATAAATGAATTCAAAATACTTACTGAATTTATAACTTTGACCGGGTTTGAGAATGCGCGGACGAGTCATAAATATTAAGGTTATGGAATATATTGATAAAAGTTAGGAAGAAACTCCAGTTTTGGGATGTAAATTTCTTTTCAATGTACACAACCCAATTGCTGGTATGGCTCCTAAAATCGCCGCTGTAAGTCCTTGTCCACTCCAATATAGTATGGGAGTACGGTAGGTTTCTGGAATCAAATTTTGCATAATAAAAAGCAACCAAACCAAAATAGTGATCCAGAAGAAAGAGATTGAGGGTACAAAATTCCACCACCAAATACCTGCTGTATATCGCCTCAACACCAGCCATTGGCAAATCCCTAGCCAAATTCCAGAAATTATATATGCGATCGCAGACAAAAATCCAAAAATCAAAGTATCTTCAGAAGCTGATGAGGCAATGGTTGAAATGTAGTTAATCCAGGCTGTAGAAACACCGTTGGCAATCAACCAACCTACACTAGTAGCAAATAGCCACTGCCAACCCGGTAAATATCGGTAAAGCACAAGAGCTTGATCCGCAGCGAAAATCACGGCAAATACAACGTTACTCAGACTTCTAACCAAAATGCTCCATGTTTGTGGTTGATTAGCAATGTTAGGTGAGAGACTTTGGAGAATAATTTTCTCTAAAGCGATACTAGCAACGCCACCCACAACCCATCCGATGAGGGTCATTACGGTAAACTGAATAAAGAACCTCTGTCGCTGCGATCGCGGAATCAAATACTTTCCTGGATTAGGCTCATTATTAGCAGATGCAAGATGATCGGGACTGTTAGAGTCAGTTTGCATAGGGAATTAAGAGAGTAGATAGTGGAGACAACACAAAAGAGTGACGAAATTCTTTTATATTCCACTTTCTTTGTTAATTCTTGTTTTATCCCATTTCCGACCCGATTTCCCTTTGGTGTAAAGGGACTAGGGCTTTTGCTGACAACTTGCTAATAAAGCGTAATCCCAGAATGATAAGCTAAACAGTGGCATAAAAAAGTGACTCTTTAGGATGAAGTAATAAATGGGTGTTTCTTCAACGACTCCTCATCTCTTACGTGCTGCTCGTGGTGAAGTAGTAGATCGTCCCCCTGTATGGATGATGCGACAAGCGGGACGATATATGAAAGCATATCGAGACTTAAGAGAAAAGTATCCTTCGTTTCGCGATCGCTCGGAAATTCCAGATGTAGCAATTGAAGTTTCTTTGCAACCGTGGAAAGCTTTCCAACCAGACGGAGTAATTTTATTTTCTGATATTGTCACCCCATTACCTGGTTTGGGCATTGACATGGACATCGCCGAAGGTAAAGGGCCAATCATTCACTCGCCCCTCCGCACTCAAGAACAAATTGATAATTTGCATCCTTTAGAACCAGAAGCAGCTCTACCATTTATCAAAACAATTTTGCAAGCGCTGCGTTCGGAAGTAGGCGATAAATCAACAGTGTTGGGCTTTGTGGGAGCGCCGTGGACATTAGCAGCTTATGCAGTTGAAGGAAAAGGTTCTAAAACCTACTCCATCATCAAAAATATGGCATTTTCAGACCCGGTGATACTGCATCAATTATTAGCTAAATTAGCTGATGCGATCGCCATCTATGCCCGCTATCAAATTGACTGTGGCGCTCAAGTTGTGCAAATGTTCGATTCTTGGGCGGGGCAATTGAGTCCTCAAGATTATGACACCTTTGCTCTCCCCTATCAGCAGAGAGTTTTTCAGCAAGTCAAACAAACCCATCCCGATACACCTTTGATTTTGCTAGTTAGCGGTAGTGCGGGTGTGTTGGAAAGAATGGGACAATCTGGCGCTGATATTGTCACTGTAGACTGGGCAGTAGATATGGCAGACGCACGAGCCAGATTGGGTAAACAAATGAAGGTTCAAGGAAATCTTGACCCAGGCGTACTATTCGGCTCTAAACAGTTTATCCGCGATCGCATTCTCGATACGGTTCGCAAAGCTGGCAACTGGGGTCATATTCTCAATCTCGGTCACGGTGTCTTACCAGAAACTCCCGAAGAAAATGTCGCTTTCTTCTTTGAAACAGCAAAGGAATTGAATCTTGCAGGAGTTAAGGGTTAGGAGTTATGGGTTATAAGTTAAGAGTTAGGAGTTATGAGTAGAGACGCGATTAATCGCGTCTGTACAGGAGTTATCAGTTGCGAGATGCCGAGTTATTTTTAACTCATCATTTTTAACTTCTAACTTGATTCATAGCTTCTGATTCGGAACTTTTAACTTTATTCTTAACTCTTTAGTTTTAACTCCTAACTTTTGATAAATTATTTATGAGCCAGAAGCGGATTTTAGTGACTGGTGCAAGTGGTTGTGTAGGTCATTATTTAACAGAAGCCTTAATTAAAGAAACAAATCACGAACTGTATCTACTAGTTAGGAACCCAAGTAAACTGCAAGTTGATACCAAGGCACGTTCGGGTATCAACATTTTGCAAGGTGATATGCAAAAGATTCGCCAATTTGCCGATTTACTATCCACAATTGATACAGCGGTACTCACAGCCACAGCTTGGGGTGGCGATCAGACATTTGATATTAATGTTGTCAAGACTATAGAGTTGCTCGAACTGCTAGATCCAGAACGTTGCCAACAGGTGATTTATTTTTCGACAGCTAGCGTTTTGGATCGCTACAATCAACCATTAAAAGAAGCCGGGGAAATTGGGACAGATTACATCCGTTCTAAATATGAGTGCTTAGAGAAAAAAGAAAAATTAGCGATCGCACCCAAAATTACCACAGTTTTTCCCACTGTAGTATTGGGCGGTGATGCGAATAAACCCTATTCTGCTGTCACATCTGGTATTACAGAAGTTACCAAATATATTAATTTAATTCGTTTTTTAAAAGCAGATGGTAGTTTTCACTTTATCCACGGACGAGATATTGCCACTGTTGTGCGATATTTGATCGATCATCCTGCCAAAAATGAGGAACCACGTCGACTGGTTTTAGGTCAAGCACCATTAACTGCTAATCAAGCAGTAAAACAAGTTTGCGCTTATCTGGGCAAAAAGATTTACTTTCGCATTCCCATATCTATAGCATTGGCTAATTTGATTATTATTCTGTTCCGCATTCGCATGGCCGCTTGGGATCGGTTTTGCATGAACTATCGGCATTTCACATACGAAAAATTCATCAATCCCGATAGTTTCGGCTTGCCAAATTATTGTGCAACCATGAGTGATGTTTTGAAAATTAGTGGTGTTGAGAAGGCTAAAAATTGATTATAATCTGTGGTTTTTGACAACGTTTGGAAAATATTAGCAGAAAATTATCCTCATCTCGTAGAGAGCGTCTGAGGTCATTAGGTATGGGTAAAGAATGGAAATTACCTCTTTCCTCTCTGCTCTCCAGTCCGTTGATTTGAGTTAAAAATATCAATGGTAAAATAAAACAACTTTAATAAAAAGTCAATAACTCTTTATTTTCGTTAGAGTGGGATAACAATCAAAGTGTGAGGATTGATACTACATGCGAATCTTGTTAGTGTATCCAATATTTCCCAAAACCTTTTGGTCTTATGAAAAAATCCTGGAGTTAGTTGATCGCAAGGTTTTATTACCACCTCTGGGTTTAGTAACAGTAGCCGCGATTTTGCCCCAAGAATGGGAATTCAAGCTGGTAGATCGCAACATCCGCCAAGCAACAGAAGCAGAATGGGCATGGGCAGATGTGGTAATCTTCTCTGCAATGATTGTCCAGAAACAAGATTTACTTGAACAAATCCAGGAAGCAAAAAAACGTGGCAAGCTAGTCGCAGTTGGCGGCCCCTACCCCACCTCTGTACCTCATGAAGTTGAAAATGTTGGCGCAGATTTTCTCATTCTGGATGAAGGGGAAATCACGCTGCCCATGTTTATTGAGGCAATAAAAAGAGGAGACACATCTGGCACTTTCCGCGCCACAGAAAAGCCTGATGTCACAAGTACACCAATACCGCGTTTTGATTTATTGGAATTAAACGCTTATGACATGATGTCGGTGCAGTTTTCGCGTGGCTGTCCCTTCCAATGCGAATTTTGCGACATTATTGTTCTCTACGGGCGCAAACCGCGCACCAAAACCCCAGCCCAACTTTTAGCAGAGTTAGATTACCTCTATGAATTGGGTTGGCGACGGGGTGTGTTCATGGTGGATGACAACTTTATTGGCAACAAGCGAAATGTGAAGTTGTTGCTGAAAGAGTTAAAAGTCTGGATGGCAGAACATAAGTATCCCTTCC
Source organism: Nostoc sp. DedQUE09 (assembly GCF_034530915.1). Lineage (NCBI taxonomy): Bacteria > Bacillati > Cyanobacteriota > Cyanophyceae > Nostocales > Nostocaceae > Nostoc > Nostoc sp. DedQUE09. The sequence continues at coordinate 132,521 of NZ_JAVRCE010000012.1, read as the reverse complement.
GATTCGACACGGAAGCTTCAGTTGACTTAGCACAAGACCAAGAAATGTTGGAGTTGATGGTTGAGTGCGGTTTCTCGGCGGTGTTTTTAGGAATCGAAACGCCGGATGAGGATAGTTTGCAAATGACCAAGAAGTTTCAAAATACTCGCAGTTCTCTAACTGAGGCAGTACAAACCATCACCAAAGCCGGATTGCGCCCAATGGCTGGGTTTATTATCGGCTTTGATGGCGAAAAAGCCGGTGCAGGCGATCGCATTGTCCGCTTTGCTGAACAAGCAGCAATTCCCTCAACTACCTTTGCCATGTTACAAGCGTTACCTAATACTGCGCTTTGGCATCGCCTGAAAAAGGAAGGAAGATTACGGGAAAATCAAGACGGAAACATCAACCAAACAACATTGATGAACTTCCTACCCACCCGTCCTCTAGAAGAACTTGCGCGAGAATATATTGAAGCATTCTGTAGTTTATACGACCCAGTACAGTACTTAGATCGCACCTATCGCTGTTTCTTGATGATGGGTTTGCCGAGTTGGAAAGCACCAGCAAAAATGCCAGAGTGGGTAGTTATAAAAGCGTTGCTGATTGTGATTTGGCGACAAGGAATCAAACGCGAAACCCGCTGGAAATTCTGGCATCATTTGTTTAGCATTCTCAAGCGTAACCCTGGAGTTATCGAGCATTACATCGCTGCTTGCGCCCACAACGAGCATTTTCTAGAGTATCGCCAAATTGTCCGCGATCAAATTGAAAGTCAGCTAGCTGAGTATTTAGCACAAGGTGCAGAAAAGCCTTATGTTTTAGTAAAAGAAAAAGCTGAGGAAAAAGCTGAAGCGGTAGTTAGTTAAGGTTGGTAATGGGTAATAGTAAATAAATTACTTATTACCCGTTCTCAATTAAAATTATCCAAATGCAATATTTGAGTTTAACTTACTTTACAACCATGCGCTTAAAATAGTACTCTCCTAACTTGATTACCAGGGGGAGAAGCGGTGTCACTACAGAAAGCAAGTATTGACGGAAGGTTGTAACATCAAAAGGCCACACAGGAAAATCATTAGTCAATGTGTAGATAGAACGCAATTCTTGAAGTTTTACAGCTTCTTTCTTCAAAGCCTCTCCATCGCTACTCAAGCTTGTATGAATGCGTTCATAATCTATTTGAAACTGCCTGGCAATTTCGCTTAATAATTCTTCTTTAGCTTTTCTCATACCTCTGCGGGCGGCAAGAAGAGGGCCAAAAAAGCACACTAAGGATATGGGAATATAGAGTAAGATTGTGAAATTAAAATACCAATACTCCTGCGCGATTCCTTGACTAATAAATTGATACTTACTCAATGTGATCATTGTACCAACTATAGCCGCTAGGTAAGCTGTATTTAGTGAATATTGGCTCAACGGACTTAAACCGCCACAGCGATCGGGGTGGAGTGGATTAATTTTAAGTTGCTTATTATTCTTACCCAAAAGTTCATGCAGTAACCAAACATTAGTTGTTAGGTTCAACACTACTATACTCCCTGCGTAAAATATTGCAACAGCGTTAATTGCACCCGTCAGGGCAGGAATTCCTCCATCAGATCCTGTCCAATTGTAAACATCTTGCTGTACAGAGAAATACCAGATTCCAAAAGCGATCGCTGTTACTAATCCAACAAATTGACGCCACGGCTTTTGGTAAGGCAATAATACCAACTTAATTTCTGCTTCGGTAGTGTCAACAATATCCGATTGTTCAAGGTATTCAATTAGCTGATAGATTGCCTTAAATGACCACAAGTAATAGCCAAAGATAACTGGATTGAGCAGGCAGATCCACACCCAGGCGAACCAATCCTGTAGCAATCCTAAGTGTTTTTCATGTAATATCAACGTCTTACTTACCGTAGCAGCAATTAAATAAAAACCAGATGTAATGACGATTGAGAGCATTCCTAAACTGACAGGTGTCAATTTGCATTTGTCAATTAACCAACGGGCTACAGGATCGGCGCGATAAAAGTCTTGCTTTTGCATACTGTTTCTGAAAACTAATATGCTATCCTCTTTTTTTGATTTTGTTGAAAATTATACTTATGTTGATTTATGTCTACTTGTATTTACTTATATTAGCTATTTTGCCTTTCCCATCCCAGTGATTTGAAAAATTAACTCTGCCGCTTTACTCATTAACGAAGTGTTAATCTCAAGTTGATAATTCCCCTGTTTTAAAACCTCTATCACAACTTGACTTAAATCTGCGTTACCTTTCCTCGCACCCAAACCATTAATTGCACATTCAATTTGCCTCACGCCACAACTTAAAGCAATTAGTGAATTATCTACTGCCATACCCAAATCATTATGACAGTGTACTGAAACAATAACTTCGTTAATATTGGGTACTCGATTAAAAATCATTTGCAAAAGTTGCGAAAACTCTTCTGGTGATGCTAAACCTAAGCTATCAGGAATACTAACAGTAGTAGCACCACTCTTGATTGCAGTTTCAATAGATTTACACAAAAAATCTGGCTCACTTCTGGGAGCATCAAAAGCGCTCCATTCTACATCATCACAGTAATTGCGTGCTAGAGAAACACTCTCTTTGATTGTTGCTAATACTTCTTGTTTGGTTAATTTAGACTGATTTTTCAGATTTACCGGAGTATAAGTATGAATTCTAGCTCTGATTGCTGGTTTAATTGCTTCAGCAAGAGTGATTATTTCATTTGAATTTGAACTAGCTAGCCCACAAATAGTAGAATTTTTAATTATTTTAGAAATATTAAATACTTCATCAAAATCTTTTTGATAACTTGCTGGATAACCAACTTCAATAATATCTACTCCCATTTCTTCAAGCAGTTGGGAGATGATGATTTTTTGTTGCAAATTCATTTTTACCCCAGGCGTCAATTCTCCATCACGCATGGTGGTATCAAAAATAATTATTTTGTGATTATTTTCTGACATATTAGCTAGAGATAGCGATCGCTTTTTTCAAATGCAATTCTGCTAGACATCATAACTAGTACCTCATTCAATGTACCCGATATCGTAACCGACAGGAATTGGAGCAAGGTTAAAATAATTCGTAATTGATAATACTAGCTTCTGGCAAGTATTACGAATGACAAAGTAGTTAACCTCAGTTCGGGTTAAAACGATTTTACTGCTAGTTATACGAAGGAATAAGAGTTTCAGCCAACGATAAAATCATGCTTTGAGCTTGTCCCGAACTCACATTACTTACAAACCCAGAGTCAAACATCAGTAGCGGCTGCGAAAGAACTTAAACGATAGACGAAGGAACTTTGCCTGCTGCAAGAGATTGGTTATGCCGGGTTCGTTAAAAACTCGATCAGCAACCGATTAATCTCAGCAGGTTGTTCCTGCTGAATCCAATGTCCGGCGTTTGGCAGCAATAGCTTTTTTCTCAAGTTCGGCACTGTTTTTTCTAAGTTGTTAACGAGTTCTCGATTTCTCGTTACGACTGCATCGAACTCTCCCCCAATAAACAAAGCAGGTTGTTGGAGCTTTGCGCCACTCAAAAAGCGCGTGAGTTCCCAATCTCTATCCAGGTTTCGATATCGAGCCAACCCGCCTCGAAATCCGGTTCGCTCAAACTCTTGGGTGAAAAAATCAAGGTCTTGCTCGCTCAACCAACTCGGAAGCTGCTCTGGTTCTGTTAAAGTGTCTAGAAATTTTTCTGATTTGTCGAACAGAAACCGCCATCTTTCTTCAGGAGGTGCATCTGCGGCAGCAGAATAGAGCATCATGCGAAGAGACTTACGAACGTTGGCTTCTAGTTCTGCCTCCGCTTTACCAGGTTCCTGGAAATACAACATATAAAATTCTTGCTCACCCGACATCCGTTTTAGCATTTCTGTTGGCGGTCTACTTTCCCAGGCTCTAGCGCGATAAGGGACACTTAGTAAAGCGATCGCTTTAAACAAATCTGGACGTAACAACGCACAATGCCAAGCTAAAGTTGCACCTTGATCGTGCCCGACGATGATGGCTTGTTCTTGATCGAGAGCATGAATCAGCCCAACGATATCGCCAGTTAGCTCCAATATATTATATGCCTCAACTGACTCTGGTTGGTCTGTCTGCCCGTAACCACGTATATCGGGCGCAACAACATGGAATCCACCTTCTGCAAGGGCTACAAGCTGATGTCGCCAAGAGTACCAGCATTCTGGAAAGCCATGACATAAGATTACAAGGTTTCCTTGACCCTGTTCAGCAATATGCATTTTGATGCCGTTAGTCTCAATCAAGCGATGATTTATTGCTTGCATCATTCCTCTTGTTTGATGACGGGTGCAGTGGTTGGAGTTTTTTATAGCGTAGCTTATGTAGTTAATTCGCCGCTGTTTGAGCTTCTTGATAAATTATTTCTTGAAACTGGATCATATCTTTTTGTGGATCGGCGTGGCTAACTTTCACCACTATCTGTTCGCCCAACTTCACAGAACGTTTGAAAGCCATTGGCAACTGCAAGCCCAAATCTTCTAACAAAATTAGGGCTAAGTTGCTGTCTTCTCGCAACCACATCAACACTGTTACATCCCAAGTTTCCTCTGGATGACGGCGTAAATACTCTAGAGCATAATATCTATTAGTTTGTCGTTCCACCATCGTCACCTCTTGGGTGATGCTGGTGACAGTCATCATCACTTCTTTAAGTTGATCTGCGGAAAATGGCAGAACTTCACCCCGCAAATGAGCTTTAATTTGAAAGTGGGTGAGTAAGTCACTGTAGCGGCGGATGGGAGAAGTTGCTTGAGTATAAGTATCCAAGCCCAAACCAGCATGACGCAAAGGCGTAATGCTCATTTCACTCTTGGGCATACAACGACGCATGGCGCAAGCGCGAACAAATCCGGCTGGAAGTAGAAGCAATTCCTCATCTGGAGGTAATTCTGGTTGCGGTTGACCGCGAAATGGCAAAGGTATGTTATGAGTTTTACCATAACGAGCCGCAACTTCACCGGCAACAATCATCATTTCTGCTACCAGTTGCCGCGATGGGGAATCGTCCAAGATATCAATGTGGATCTCCTCACCTTTGACTTTGATCGTCGCTTCGGGCATGGTGATGCTAATTGCCCCTTGAGCGTAACGCCAAGCTTTGCGCCGCTGTGCCCAAGTGGCGATCGCAGCAATTTCCGGTTCTGCTTGCACCCGTAATTGCAGCATTTCATCTACATCTTCGTAGGTGAGGCGATAAGTCGGCTTAATCAAGCTGGTATGAATGCTGTAATCTTCTACTCCCCCACTTGTCCCTAAAATAATCCCGAAACTGAGGGCGCAACAAACCTTTCCCTGGATCAGACTCATTGGCCCAGTTGCCAACACTTCTGGAAACATGGGAATCATTCCCGTCGGCAAATAGACTGTACTACCGCGCTTTCTGGCTTCCAAATCTAATTCATCTTCCGGTACTAACCATCTAGTGGGATCGGCGATATGCACCCACAACCGTTCCCGTCCATCAGGCAGTACTTCCCAACTTAGACCATCGTCGATCTCTGTGGTAGTTTCATCATCAATGGTGTAAACCTTCAGGTGAGTCAGATCAAGGCGGTTTGTATCTGAGTCAATCGGCGGGAAATCCAAACGCTGTTGCGCCACTTCTAATACCTTATGAGGAAATTGAATCGGAATTGAAGAACGACGCAGGAACAAGTTTTCATAAGGACTCCAGCAACCCAAATCCACCAATAGTTGAAAGGCTCCTTGGGGTGTTGTGGGCCGCCCCAGCATGGTCATAGTTTCTAATACTGGAGCGCTGGGCGGATAAGCGCGAGCCAAGGAGTCATAATTAACTCCCGTCCGCACCGTATCAGCTATTAGCGCTGCGTATTTTTCTAGTCCTTCTAAGCGCTGGCGATCATGGCGCTGCCACTCTACTGCTTCACCTTTGAGCGCCTGCTCTACACGAGTTAAAAATTCCTGCTGTCCTTTAGCTTTTAGTGCCTCTACTTCCAGTTGGTGCTTGCGTTCTGCCACTTGAGCAGCAGTTCTCGGCTCGTAAGCGTCTCCTTTCTGCTTGAAATAAAGTTTGTCGTCTGATAACAAGCAATGGGCGGCGTAACGAGGAGGCGCGGCTGATTCTGAAAATAGCAGATTTGCCATTTGGTCTGGGGTAACTGTTTCGCCATCTTCAACCAGTAATTCCCAAGCCACTTCTAAGCTAGATGGGTCTAAATAAGGCTTGATCTGCTCCAAAAAGCTGGCAATCTCAGAAGCCTTGTAAGTCTGTCCAGTAACTGTATAGGTTATTTGTCTAGGCGCGAGGCTGTGGGATTGACCACGTTCGTCTACCACAAACCAGCGGGTTTTACCGTCTGGACGTTCTACGATGCCCAGACGGCGATCGCCTTGAACCCTAAATTCAACTAGCGTCCCCTTCTCCACAACTCTCGCACTCTAATTTGGTGAACAGTTTAAATAGTTTTAAGTTAGGAGGTAGGAGTTAGGAGTTTTGATTCTTAACTCCTGTACAGACGCAATTAATCACGTCTCTCCTGTACAGACGCGATTAATCGCGTCTCTCCTCTTTTTAGCCTTCTGCATTGATAAATGGCAACAAAGCCACAATCCGCGAACGTTTAATTGCTAATGTCAACTCTCGCTGTTGCTGAGACGTAAGCCCGGTAATCCGACGTGGTAGTATCTTTCCCCGCTCGGTGACAAACTTACGCAATAAATCAACATCTTTATAATCGATTGGTTCTCCTGGCTTGATCGGAGAAAGGCGACGACGGAAATAACTCATCTCTACTTAATTTCCTTGTGAACAGTATGTTTGTTGCAGTGGGTGCAGAACTTTTTCAGTTCTAGCCTGTTAGTAGTGTTGCGGCGATTCTTGGTACTGGTATAACGGTTAACACCAGCAGAACGCTTATCTGAATTTGTCCGGCACTCAGTACACTCTAGTGTGATAATAATGCGGGCACCTTTACTCTTAGCCATAATCTTACAAACAGTGAAGCCTGAAGAGAATTAACACAAATGACTATCTTCTCACATTCCGCCGCATATTTTCAACTAATCTTTTAATTTTTATATCGAGCGAGTAGCCACGACGCGACGAAACGATAAAAGTTCCACAATAGCGATCATGTAAAGCCTGCCGCATCTGGGTATCAGAGAAAGCAGTACCACAATCAATTGCTAGGGGAATTACTAGCAGTATAGCAGTGGGATTGGCTCTAATATTGCTCAGGGCAATTGACACTAATAAAGCACCCAAGCCGATAATAGCCTCTCGCTTCACTAGTGAGAGCAAATCTGGAATTCTACCCACTACTTCTCCATCTTCGACTTCCAGCACCTTTAAATCGAACGCCCAACGCCCTAAACTTTGCCCTTGATTGTTGTATACCACCAGCACCCGCAAAATCAGCCAAAATATGACAAAAACTAGGATTTGCACAAATTGAATCCCGATATCGCCGCCTCCCAGTAGGGAACTGACTAACCAGACACCAAGGAAATCAAGTCCCAATGCCATACCTCGCCGCCCAATCTCAGCTTTGGGATAGTGTTTTTGGGGAAGTCGTTCGATAGTCATATAAAATAGGTATTTTTATTTAGGGGTTGGGAAATAACGATCGCTCCTGTTTTTAATATTAAGATGATGACTTGGCTAGTTGCTGCGCTGTAAAGGAACAAAAACCAGCCAACAAAATTTGTACAACTACCAACTGCACGACTCAAAAATAGGATTAAGTAGTTAAGGAAATTTTGATACCCTGTGTTTACTTAGTTGGCATCTCAGAGAGTAGCCGCTACATGTCATGGATGCAACATACAGTAGGGTTGTACATCTATATTGTATTGTTGTAGAAACTTCATTTTAATTAATTTGGAAGTTGTATCTATGACACATCTGTTTCCTAAAACAGCTATTAGTTTGGTGACGACTACTACTTTAGCGTTAGCGATCGCCATAACCACCAACAACCTAGCTCATGCTGCTGAGTTCAACTTTAACTGGAAAGGAGACACTGGTTATTCAGCTAAAGGTTCATTTAACTACGATACAACAACTGCTCCCAGCGTCATTTCTGAAGCTGGTTTGGGAGCTACGAAAAACTTGCAATCTCTCTCAATTTCCTTCTTTGATCCCTTGAGTAATCTTATAAATAATTTCACTCCAGTGGTTAGTGGGATATCTAACTACGGCTTTTTAAGATTCAACTTTGATAGCACCACCGAGCAAATCTTTGGCCCCTTTGATGTTGGCAAAGATGACGAGTTTCCTGGCGACACATGGCTTAATAATAATCTCGCACTTATAGACCAAGGTTTTAGTGATGAGGTTCTAGCGAAAGAATTTGGTTTTAACAATAGAGATGCGGCAGGCACAAAGCAAATCCTAGATTTAAGTAACAATTCGGTTCAGGTATCCAAAGTCCCCGAAGGAAGCATAATTATCGGTTTATTAGCAGTGTGTAGTTTGGGATTTACCGCTTATAGAAATCCAGACAAAGCTACGCAAGAATAAAAGTTGGAGGCGATCGCTATGTTATCAGTCAGCGATGCACAAGCAATTATTTTAAATTTGGTGCAGCCGTTGGATCGTCAACGGGATACAGAAGTTGTAGATTTATTGACAGCAGATAGTCGCATTTTGGCAACACCTGTCACCAGTCCGCTAGATTTTCCCCATTGGGATAATTCGGCAATGGACGGCTACGCAGTTCGCTACGAAGACGTACAACACTCTAGCACCGAACAACCAACCATCTTAAAAATTGTTGAAGAGATTCCGGCTGGGTATCAGCCCAAGTCTACGATTCAACCAGGGCAAGCCGCACGAATTTTTACAGGTGCGGTAATCCCAGTAGGTGCGGATACTGTAGTCATGCAAGAGAAAACACGCCGCGAGGAAAACCGCGTATTTATACTGGATGCGCCAAAACCGCAAGAATTTGTCAGACAGCAAGCATCTTTTTATCAAGCTGGAACACAACTACTACCAGCAGGAATTAAGTTAAATGCCTCAGAAATTGCGGTATTGGCAGCAGCACAGTGTCCGCAATTAAGTGTTTACCGCCGTCCACGTGTGGCAATTTTTTCCACTGGTGATGAGTTGGTGACAGTCGATCGACCGTTGCAACCAGGGCAAATTGTGGATTCTAATCAGTATGCGCTGGCAGCTTTGGTGAGGCAAAGTGGCGCAGAACCGTTAATTTTAGGCATTGTGAAAGACGATCCAGTCGCTTTGGAGAAAGCCATTGCTCACGCCATTGCGATCGCTGATATAGTTCTCTCTTCTGGTGGCGTCTCAGTGGGAGATTATGACTATATTGACAAAATTCTAGAGTCACTAAAAGCAAAAATCCACATTCGGGCTGTGCAAATTAGTCCAGGAAAACCCTTGACTGTCGCCACTTTCCCCAGTAAAGACGCGATTAATAGCGTCTCTCCACACTCAGCATTATACTTTGGTTTACCAGGAAACCCTGCTGCTGTGTTGGTGACATTTTGGCGATTTGTGCTACCAGCAATTAAGAAACTTTCGGGAATTACTGAAGGTTGGGAGCCAGTCTTTTTGAAAGTGCGATCGCATGATGAATTGCGATCAAACGGCAAACGTGAAACTTACCTTTGGGGTAAATTGCATTTAATTGATGGAGTTTACGAATTTCACAAAGCTGGTGGTAGTCACAGTTCTGGTAATTTAATTAATTTAGCTCAAACCAATGCCTTAGCTGTTCTCCCAGTGGGTAAAACATTAATTTCTCCACAAGAAGAAGTGCAAGTTTTGTACCTTAGTAATGGGTAATTGGGAGTAGGGAATGGAGATACAAGAAGACAAGGAGAAATTATTGAACAAATCTCTCCCTTGTCTACCTTGTGTCTTCTCCATGCTTAAAGCCCAATCTTAAAATATCTGCTCAAAAGCCTCAATCAAGCTGTTAACTTCCTCAAGGGTGTTGTAATGCACCATACTCACCCGGACTATTCCACCTTGGAACGCTAACCCCAGGTATTCAATCAGCCGTCTAGCATAAAAGTCTCCATAGCGAATTCCAATATAATGTTGGTCAACTTTTGCCGGAATAGTTGAGCTATTTATTCCATCAACGACAAAAGATATAGTTGGTACACGAAATTTACGGTCAGCTTTTACTTGACCAATCACTCGCACATTCGGCTTACTGTTGAGGTAATTTAGGAGGCGATCGCTAATATGTTCTTCATGTATGCTAATTAAATCAAACGCCTGCACCATTTGGTTTCTCAAATCAGGTGCTGTTTCATTTCTGTAGTGCAGTTGTGCTAATTCACTTAAATAATCACATAAACCTAACATTCCATAACTTAATTCAAAATTGACATTCCCTAACTGAAATTTATAAGGTATGTCTGTCTGTTCAATAAAATAATGGTTAAGACCAGGCAATCTTAATAAATGTTCTTCTTTGCCATAAAGTAAGGCATGGTGAGGGCCATAGACTTTATAAAAACTCAAAGTATAAAAATCAACATCTAAATCTTGGACATCAACTAATCTGTGAGGCGCATAAGCTACACCATCTACACAAATCATGGCATTGCGATCGTGTACAAATGCAGCAATTTCTTTAATCGGGTTGATGGTTCCGAGAACATTAGAAGCATGAGTCAAGGCTACTAGTTTTGTGCGCTGACTCATCAATGGTTCTAAATCTGCTAAATGAAGTTCTAAAGTATCTGGACGAACTTGCCACACTTTTACCTTCATTCCTTGTTTTTCAAGAGCTACCCAAGCACCAATATTAGCCTCATGGTCACAATTAGTAACAATAACCTCATCACCAGGTGTAAAGGTTTGACCTAGACACATTGAGAGAATTTTCAACATCATTGTAGTAGATGGCCCCATGACCACTTCTTTATAAGAATTAGCATTAATGAAAGTAGCCATTCCCCTAGTTGCTAAAGCCAATCGTTCTCCTGCAAGTTGAGAAACTCCATAAGAAGCTCCCAACTGGACATCAGAAGTTAAGAGAAATTCGCTAATTCTATCGACTACCTTTTTCAGAGTTTGTGATCCACCAGCATTATCAAAAAAAGTCCACTCACCAGCTAGAGCCGGAAAATATTGACGAACTTTATCAAGATTCAGGAGCATAGTATAACTTTTATAGAGAATGTTCTTTACCCTAGCCTACCTTCTCACAAGTCGCCCAGAGAACATCTATATTCTCTTTTGATGTCTGTAGCTCGTTGTGCTAGCCTTATTGCTTTAGAGATTTTGTGAAAAAGAATGTAGAAAGATATAGCAGTGCTATGTCTCTACAAGGGTTCTAGATAATGTATATTATTAATTTCTGGAAATATCTTCTGCAAGAACTTATTTAAACAGGGTATACTTAAACCCATAAAGAGTAGTATTTTACTATTTGGAACTATACAAGTTACACCCCCCCCAAGTCTCACCCCACTTGCTTTTATAGCGGGAAAGCTAAGAGTAAACAAATCAATTCAGGGGAGCAACGTAGTGGCAACCCTTATAAAGAGTAAAGTAGTCGAGTATTTCTGTATCTCACTTTGGCGTAGCCTCTGTCTCCGACACGCTGTTCGCGTTCGTAGAGAAGTTGAAATCTCCTGTATTTCACTTCCAGCAACTATTAATGTCTTGATTCTTCACAATTCTCGCCAATTTTATTTGATAAGTTTAAGGGAGAGTCAAAGCAACTATTGTTTTGAGTCCTAATTCCTTAATTGAAAATAAAGGAACGACTTATGAACACTACGGTTAAATATGACATCAAGGTTATCAAGCAAGAAGCACTTCAACTTGTTAAAAAGAGACTTGTTAACCGTCAACAGCCAATTTATACACTCTGTAAATATATTCCTCATCGGGACTGGGTTAATTTTGAGCTTGAGTTAGAAAAAAATGAATTTCTACTCAGAGATAGAATTATCGATTTACTGAATCACGAATCTTGGGAAGATGATTGAGGCTGCATAAAGCTAAACCACTATTAGCTGCATCCCAATAAAATCAAAATTACAACTTCATTTTTCAACATTAAAAACTCTTGAATGAATCGGGAGTTATAAGCAAGAGATTATTAAAGTAAGCAATAAATCTTTATAGATGACTTAGGCGCTTGAAAAGACAAGAAAACCATCGCTGGCGTAGCAATAATTCTCTGTTAAGCAAGTTGCCACAATCAAAACAAGCTGTCTAAGGAGAAGTAAACAAGGCTCAAACTCTTTTTCTTCCCTCTTTATCCCAACAATAATTATTAACACCGAACTCGTTAAAAGCCAATACAGTTTAGTTAAGAAAAATTGTAGGTTGGGTAAAGCAAAGCGCAACTCAACAAAGTCCAGGAAATGTTGGGTTTTGTTCCTCAAACGCCACTTGCTTCTCCCTTGGCGCTAGCCTCTCCCAAAAGGAGAAGGGGAGACGCTATGCGTAGCTTGCTTCCCCGTAGGGGTACAATTCGGGAAACCGCAAGGGTGCAGTGGTTCCCCAACCTACACAGGTTAGATTCTTGGCGCTGACCCAAAAGTTTTCTGTCTTCTTTTTTTAACTGTGTCAGTTAATACTTAATGCTTGCGCTACTACCTCACATTCTTGACCAATTAATACTGACATCAAGAAAAATAATTATACTAAAAGATTTCAGGAAATTGCATTAGGTAGGTAACTCTTCTAGCCCAATCCATTCAGTAATCGATTGCCATTGGCTTGCGTAAACAATAGTACTCCTACGTTTTTCTTTTTGAAGCTTGCTAGGTAGTTTTCCCAGGACAGCATCAGCGAATGAACTGGATTCGTTCCACTTATAAATAGGCATTTCCTGCCAGCAGTGGCGACAAAACCAGTAAGTCTCTGCACCGCGTATATGTTCTAAAAGTACACTTGAGCAGCAAGGACAGTAATTCATATTTTTCTCAAATCCTGTTCATAAAAGTGTTATCGCAAATCAGGGCAGCTACTTGAGAAACCCGTAGATATTTAAAAGAAACTGTCTATATTTTGACTATAATCTTTAAATATGAGGAACTTGTGAAGATAGTTAAAATACTTAATTATTTAGCGAAACTTATACACATTTCTTAAGTAATGCTTTTAGGCTGATTTACAAAAAACAGGGTGTGGGGTGTACGGTGTAGGGTGTAGGTTTAAAAAATAAAACTTTAGTTATGGGTTGAAAGCCCATTTAAAAAATGATCTTTTTCGAGATGCAAAGCGCAAGAAAAACAGTGTCCAAGTTTTCAATCCCACGTTTTAAAATGTTGGTTCTCCACACCCCAAACCTGCAACCCTTTGAACGATTTTTTCACAAAATTCTCAAATTATCTTCAGATAAATTCCAAGAAAATCACTATAATTGAAAAATTCAGCATAAGATTCAACGAGCAACTACTTAAATTAGCTTGGAATGCGATCGCAATTCATAATAACAAAGCAGAGGTTGTTGTAATACAAGGGGTAGGCAGAGATATTACCGAACAGCAAGCCGCGCAGCGCGAACGCCAACTTGCCGAAGCAGCACTACGCCGAAGCGAAGAGAAATTTTGCAATTTTGCCGAAAACACTCATGTCATCGTTCATGGATGCTATATTTTTAGCCAGAGAGATAGGCAAAAAATTATTTACCTTCACTCTTATGGTTTAATCCTTTGTCAAGGCTAGTATTGCGTTATTTATGAAATAAATAATAATTTAAATTAAGTAAACATTATTTTAATTCAGCATCTAAGTTGAATTGATGAATAATTTTAAGATGTATTTTAAAAATAAGTAATTTAGGCGCTCGCTCTCTTTACTTTTCTCTATATTTATCGGTTAATTTGTTTAGGAAAATATTGAATTTTAATTCATCTATCAATATTAAAACTCACTTGCTGATTGCAGATAAGGAAAGTGGAAGCAAACCTAGTCTTACTATTCTATGGGCACAATAGAATAAATGGTATCCATATCTGGTTACACTCATTGCTATGGAACGCGAAGCCTTAACAATCTGTTTTCCACCTGACTTGCTTGCAAAAGCCAGGAAACTCAAGGAAGGTAGTGAATCATTTAATGATTTAATAGTTAGGGCTTTAGAACGGGAAATGCGACACCGCCAGGGATGGGCTGCCGATCGCACAAAGGCTGAAAACCTCTTTGTTGGTGGCGGCGAGATAGGTACATTATTGAGATCGCACAATTGGTCGCAAACGCCTCTAGGGGCTGTCAAAACCTGGTCGGACAGCCTAAAAACAGCTGTGCAAATCCTATTAACAGAACTAGATCAAGTCCAGCAGGTAGAATCCGATCTGCTACCGGAGCGCACATCAACAGATGCCTTGCGTCAAGCTGCCCAAGCCGATGCGTTTCGAGTAAAGCTCACCAATGCACTACGCCCGCTGACTGACGCTAATGAGATTCAGGCGATCGCTGCCCGCATTCTAGGCGAGTCTCTAGGCGCAAGCCGAGTCATTTACATTGAAGTGTTACCCAGCAGCAAGGAGGTCATCGTTTATAAAAACTACACGAACGGTGTTGCCGAACTAAGCGGACTGTATCATTTGGAAGACTTTGGACGCAACCTGACAGATGACCATCGAGCGGGGCAAACGGCGATCGTTCCTGATGTGGCAAACTACCCCAAATACACAGCCAGCGAGAAGGCAAGGTATAGATCGATTGATATTGCCGCGCATATTGATGTGCCACTGATCAAGAACGGTCAATTTATCGCGTTGCTGGCGGTGCATCAGGCAAACCCTCGCCAGTGGACGGAAGATGACGTGAGACTAGTTGAGGAAACAGCAGCGCAAACGTGGGCAGCCGTTGAACGTGCCCGTGCTGAAGCCATTTCGCGTGAGAGCCGCACCGAACTCGAACGGCAACTGCGGAAGTTCGACGCGATCGCGGCTGCAATTCCCGATTTTATTTACACCTTTGATTTGGCGGGACGGTTCACGTATATCAGCCCAGCGTTGCTCAATCTTTGGCAAAAAACTTCGGATGAAGCTTTGGGAAAGAACTTTTTTGAGCTGGATTATCCAACCGATTTAGCGACCCGACTTCAGCAACAGATTCAACAGGTAATCGCCACACGCCAGCTGCTTAAGGATGAAACGCCCTACACCAGTGCAATCAGCACACGCACCTATGAATACATTTTCGTGCCACTTTTGGGCATAAATGGCGCAGTAGAAGCAGTGGCAGGCGTGACGCGAGACATCACCGAGCGCAGACGGGCTGAACTTGCCTTGCGCCAAAGTGAGGAGCAGAGCCGGAATATTCTGGAGAGCATCGCTGAAGCCTTCTTTTCCCTGGATGAGAACTGGCGGTTCACCTATGTCAATCGCTCTGCTGAGATACTGCTTGATCGCGCTCCGGATGATTTGATTGGCAAGAATATATGGGAAGAATATCCAGGACTGATTGGCAATGAGTTGGCGCAGGTTTACTGGAGCGCCATGCGGGATCGTGCGGCTGCGTCATTAACCGCGTTTTACCCGGATCACGATCGCTGGTACGAAGTTCGCACCTACCCCGCCCCAAACGGTATCACTGTTTATTTCAATAATGTTACCGAGCAGATTCAAACTGCCGCAAACCTGCGTCAATCTGAAGAACGCTACGGGATGCTGTTTGAGTCAATCGACCAAAGCTTTTGCCTTTGCCAAATGCTGTTTGACGAGAACGGTGAACCGATTGATTATCGCATTCTAGAAGTCAATCCGATGTTTGAAAGAATGACGGGACTTCAGAATGTGGTCGGGAAAACAATACGGGAACTGATTCCAGATATAGAAGTGCATTGGTTTGATATCTATGGCAAAGTCGTGCAGACTGGTGAATCTGTGCGGTTTGAAAATCAATCCGTGGCGATGA
The DNA here is from genome assembly GCF_034530915.1 of Nostoc sp. DedQUE09. NCBI lineage: Bacteria > Bacillati > Cyanobacteriota > Cyanophyceae > Nostocales > Nostocaceae > Nostoc > Nostoc sp. DedQUE09. The sequence goes on along the minus strand of NZ_JAVRCE010000012.1, from coordinate 116,674 downwards.
ATCAGTGGTTTGATGTCAACGCTTTTCGAGTCGGGGAACCGCAAAATCATCAGTTTGCCCTCTTGTTCACCGATACAAGCGATCGCAAACGGGCAGAAGAAATTTTGCGGCAAGCCGCCGAATTTGATGCTTTCCGTGTTTCTCTCGCCGACGCGCTTCGTTTGCTTGCTGACCCAATAGAGATTCAGGTTACGGCCAGCCGTGTGCTGGGTGAATATCTCGGCGCGAACCGGGTAGCTTACTTCGAGGTTCACGGTGCTGATTACGTCGTTGAACGTGACTATGTAAACGGAACCACAGCACTCGCTGGCAACTACCCGATTGATTCGTTCGGACTCAAGCTGCTCGCTGCGTACCGCACTGGTTGCACCGTGTCCGTGTCTGATGTAGAAGCCGATCCCAACCTGTCTCCAGATCAGCGAGCAGCCTATGCTGCGATCCAAATTGGGGCATACATCGGCATACCACTCCTCAAGAGGGGCGAGTTCGTAGCTGGGCTGGCAGTTCACACATCCGGGCCGCGAGCTTGGACACCGGACGAGGTGTCCTTGGCGGAAGAAGTAGCCGAGCGCACTTGGGCGGCAGTCGAACGTGCCCGCGCCGAAGCCGCCTTGCGCGAATCGGAGGAGAAATACCGCACGCTGTTCGATTCGATTGACGAAGGTTTTTGTCTGGTCGAAGTTTTATTCGACGATGCCAGAAAGGCAGTTGACTACCGCTATCTTGAAACTAATCCGGCTTTCGAGAACATCACCACGCTCAAAAACGCAATTGGCAAAACCGTCCGCGAGTTGGTGCCGGATATTGAGCCACACTGGGCAGAAACTCTCGGAAGAGTTGACAAAACAAGACAGCCCGAACGGTGGATCAACAGTTCCGAAGCAATGGGGTTCTGGTTCGATTTGTACGCTTTCCCAGTGGACGAGCCGGAAGAGCATAAAGTCGCCATGATTTTCAGCAACATCACCCAGCGCAAACAAGCCGAACGACAAGTAGAGTTTCTGACTGAGTTAAGCCGAAGACTCGGCACGGTGACGGATGCGGCTGAAATCAACCGCATCGTCACGCGCGAAGTCGGAACGTTTTTGAACGGGCATCGCTGCTATTATCTCGATGTCACGCCGGACGGCAGACAGGTAACGGTTTTACCCGATTGGCGGCTCGACGGATCAGACCTTGCCGGAACTTACGACCTTACCCTTTTCGGGATGAAGGAATGGTGGGAGACGGCGGCACATCAACCGTTCGGGATTGACGACGTGAACACACATCCGTGGACAAAGGATTTCGCCGACAATTACACGCTCATCAATCTGCAATCCTATATCATCGCACCGTTTGTCCGTGAAGGGCGTTGGGTGGCTTCGGTCGGAGTCAGTTCCGACAAGCCGCGCCATTGGACGGCGAATGAGATGTTGTTGCTGGAAAACGTTGCGGCGCGTGTCGCGCCGCTGATCGAACGCGCCCGCGCTGAAGCAGCCTTGCGCGACAGTGAAAACCGCTTCCGCATGGCGATCGAAGCTGCTCAATTAGGCACCTGGGACTGGAATCTCATCACCAATCAATTGATTTGGGATCAGGGTTGCAAAGCCATGTTTGGCTTACCACCAGAAGCCGAGAGCAGCATTGAGGTCTTTTTTGCCGGACTGCACCCCGACGATCGCGAACGACTAGAACAGGTGGTGCAATGGACTTTGAATCCAAAAAGCAACGGTAAGTATGACGTAGAATATCGCACGATTGGGATTCAGGATGGGGTTGAACGGTGGATTGCGGCCAGAGGACAGACTTACTTTGATGCTGCCAACAATCCACAACGCTTTGTTGGCACTGTACTCAACATCACTGAGCAAAAACGCATTCAGGCAGAACGAGAACAACTCCTCGCCCGCGAACAAGCCGCAAGAGAGGCAGCCGATCGCGCCAACCGGATCAAAGATGAGTTTTTGGCGGTACTTTCCCATGAATTGCGATCGCCTCTCAACCCGATCTTAGGCTGGACGCACTTACTACAAAACGGCAAACTGAGCGAAGCCCAAAGAGCCGAAGCCTTGAAAATTATCGAGCGCAATGCCAATTTACAGACGCGACTAATCGAAGATTTGCTCGACATCTCCCGAATCATGCAGGGCAAACTCAGCTTAACAGCGGCTCAGGTCAGTTTGACCTTTATCATTTCTGCTGCCGTTGAAACAGTGCGTTTGGCAGCAGAAGCAAAAAATATTGCGATCGCTCTCGATCTTGACTTTGAGATCGCTCCAATTTTTGGGGATGCAGCGCGTTTGCAGCAAGTGGTGTGGAATTTGCTTACCAATGCGGTTAAGTTTACACCCAACGGCGGACAAGTGATGATTGAACTGCGACAATTCGACGGACTAGCTGAGATTCGGGTAATCGATACTGGCAAGGGCATCAATCCCCAGTTTTTGCCCCATGTCTTTGAGTATTTTCGGCAAGAAGACGGCTCAACGACACGCAAATTTGGCGGGTTGGGATTAGGGCTAGCGATCGTGCGACAAATTGTCGAAATGCACGGAGGTACGGTGACAGCAGAAAGTCCGGGTGAAAATCAAGGCGCAACCTTCATCATCCAATTGCCACTCATGCAGCAGGCAAGAGCGATGCCTGCGGCAAGAGCAAAGCTCAACGCATCCGAGCCAATCCATACTCAAATAGACACAGAAGTGCCTTTAGAAGGTATTCAAATTTTGCTGGTGGATGATGAGGCAGATACTCGCGAGTTTCAGGCATTTATGCTAGAACAAAGCGGGGCAAATGTGACAGCCGTCGCTTCTGGCTTAGAAGCTTTGCAAGCTCTAGAGCAGTTCACTCCTGACGTGCTAGTGAGTGATATAGGTATGGCACAGATGGACGGCTATATGCTGATGCAGCAGATTCGATCTCGCCCACCAAATCAAGGAGGAACCATTCGGGCGATCGCACTGACAGCTTATGCAGCAGAAATTGACCGACAAAGAGCATTTCAAGTAGGATTTCAAACTCACATTACAAAACCTGTAGAGCCAGAGAAGTTAGTCAAGGCGATAGTTAGTTTAGTCTCGTAGGGTAGGCATTACCCACCCGACAAAGTTACTAAAATTTCACATCCAAAGCACGTACCAAAAAAGCCCATTTATCTGCGGCTTCTTCGATAATTTTAGCCGTGGGTTTACCCGCACCATGTCCTGCTTTAGTCTCAATTCTAATTAGGGTTGGCGCATCACCTGCGTGAGCCTCTTGCAAAGCGGCGGCAAATTTGAAACTATGAGCAGGGACAACGCGATCGTCATGATCGGCTGTGGTAATTAAGGTTGCTGGGTAAGCTGTATTTGGTTTGATGTTATGTAATGGCGAATAAGCATATAGTACCGGAAACTCTTCTGGATTATCTGCTGAACCATATTCGGAAGTCCAAGCCCAACCGATGGTAAATTTGTGGAACCGCAACATATCCATAACGCCGACTGCTGGTAAAGCTGCACCAAACAAATCGGGACGTTGCGTCATACAAGCACCCACTAATAAACCGCCGTTACTACCACCTGCGATCGCTAGCTTTTCAGTATTAGTATACTTGTTAGCAATCAACCACTCAGCAGCGCTAATAAAGTCATCAAAGACGTTCTGCTTTTTATCCTTTATTCCTGCTTGATGCCATTCTTCGCCGTATTCTCCACCGCCACGGATATTAGGCATAGCATAGACACCACCCATCTCCATCCACACCAACAGACTCACAGAAAATCCAGGTGTCATTGAGGCATTAAAACCACCATAAGCATAGAGATAAGTAGGGTTATTTCCATCTAATTTAATGCCCTTTTTGTGTGTAATAAACATTGGTACTCTAGTACCATCTTTGCTGTGATAAAAAACTTGTTTTGTCTCGTACTCATCAGGATTAAAATCTACCTGTGGTTGACGGAAAACCTCACTTTTTCCTGTCACCATGTCGTAGCGATAAATAGTACCTGGTATGGTAAAGCTGGTAAAGCTATAAAAAGTTTCAGTATCATAACGCTTGCCCCCAAAGCCTCCGGCTGAACCGAGTCCGGGTAGTTCTACCTCTCGAATAAACACACCTTTGAGGTCAAAAATTTTGATTTGAGTGTGAGCATCTTTGAGGTAATCTGCAACGAACTGATTATTAAGTATACCGACACTTTCCAAAGTTTCTGTTGATTGGGGAATAATTTCTTGCCAATTTTCTGGCGCAGGGTTTTTCGTATCAATTGCAATAACTCTCCCCCTTGGTGCATTTAAATCTGTGCGAAAATAAAAGACGCTATCATCATTGTCGATAAAGCTGTAATCTGCCTCAAATTGGTTAATTAGTTCTACGACTTCCGCATTAGGGTTAGTTAAATATTTAGAAAAAACCAAATTTTTAGAGTCAGTCCCTAGCCAGATTGAAATTATTAGATAGCGTCCATCTTCAGTAACGCCACCACTAAAACCCCATTCCTTTTGGTCAGGACGATGATAAATTAAAACGTCTTCTGATTGAGGTTTACCTAGTTGATGATAGTAAAGCTTTTGATAATAATTGACATCTTCTAATCGAGTTTTTTCATTTGGTTCATCGTAGCGACTGTAGAAAAAACCTTGATTATCGTGTGTCCAAGATGCGCCAGAAAATTTAATCCACTTCAAGTGGTCTTGGAGGTCTTCCCCAGTTTCAACATTGCGTACTTTCCACTCTTGCCAATCAGAACCGGAGGAGGATAGACCATAAGCTAAAAGTTTACCATCCTCGCTAATCGATAATCCCGAAAGAGCAACAGTGCCATCTTCTGAGAGTTTATTAGGATCGAGTAAAACTTGGGGTTGGTCGTCAAGGCTTTTCAAGGTGTAAAGGACACTTTGGTTTTGCAGTCCATCATTTTTAAAATAAAAGTAGCGTTCGGTGGAACCGTCTCGCAGAGATTCGCCTTCTTTAAAAGGAATACCGTATTTTTCATAATCCCAAAGTTTGGTGAGGCGCTGTTTAATTTTTTCTCTAGCAGGAATTTCACTCAGGTAGCCAAAAGTAACTTGATTTTGTGCCTCAATCCAAGTTCTTGTTTCTTCGGAATCAGGATCTTCTAACCAACGGTAAGGATCTGCGACTAAAGTACCGTGGTAATTATCAGCTTGATTACTCTTATGGCTGGTTGGATAAGTGAGATTTTCAGAAGAAGGCATAGTCTTAGGTCAAAGTGCTTCTTTACATACTACAAAGATAGACCCAAGACTTGGGGCAATACTACTCGGTTTTTGCATTTTGAACTCAGAATTGGGTTTGGGGAAAAGGTTAAAGGTTTTTTCTTTGCCCTTTTCCCCAAAACCCGACAAGTATTGAGACTTGGGGTATACACTCTAATTGTTCTCAAAAAGAAAGCCCCGGCTTCTGACGGGGCAAAACGTGCTATTTTTGCTTATAGAACAATTGTACTACTAAAAAATAGTATCAGCTTTAATCGAGGTAGAAGCGTGTACACTTTTCCCTAAAATCGAAGTCTTTTGGTTGTATTTAGTTAACGAGTTTCTCTCCTTTGAGCATCCGCGCTGCGGCTTCAAGTAGAGCTTCTTCGAGATAGGGCTTGGTAAAGTAGCCACTAGCACCGAGTTGAGCGGCAATTTGTCTGTGCTTGTCTGCACCGCGCGAGGTGAGCATTGCGATCGGTAAGTGGTTAAGGTTAGAGTCTTTCTGGATGCGAGAGAGTAATTCCAGACCGTCGCAACGGGGCATTTCGATGTCGCAAAATACGATATCGCAAGGCAGACCGGAACGGAGTTTATCCCAAGCTTCCTGACCGTCACGTGCCTGTTCTACGCGATAACCTGCTTTGTTAAATGTCAGGGATAGCAATTCTCGGACTGTAATTGAGTCATCGACAATCAGCACTGTTGGGTCAATCTTCGCAGGAGAGGTATCTGGAGGAGTCAGTTTTTGTTGCCAAGAATTGCCACCAGCTTGTGTAGAAATCCGTCCCTGGAAGATGTCGATTATTTCCAGTACATCAGCAATGGGCATAATCCGACCATCGCCCAAGACTGTAGCACCAGCTACACCAATGGGTTTAGGTGCTGGGCCTTCAAATTGCTTAATTACAATTTCTTGTTCGCTTAACACCAGGTCAATCTGTAGAGCAATCAAGGTATTTGCCGATCGCACCACAACCACAGAAACCATATCATCGTCTCTAGTACCGCCATAGACATTACCGCGACTGATTTGGCGATTGAAGGTTAAAAGTTCCTTCAGAGGTCGGAATGGTAGCACCGTATCGCGCCAGGAAATAAATGATTGCCCATTGGCATCATGCTGAATATTTTTGACTGGAATATCTAGCGTATCTTCTACACCATCCATTGGGAAGGCGATCCTGGAGCGATCGGAGACGCAGCAGAGAGCTTTACAAATACTCAGAGTCAGTGGTAAACGAATAGTGAAGGTGGTTCCTTTGCCGATCGCAGAATCGGTGTTAACTGTTCCCCGAATTTCGCTAATCTCGGAGCGCACCACGTCCATACCCACACCACGACCAGAAATTTCATCGGCTTGGTCTTTAATCGTAAAACCAGACTGGAACAGCAGATCGTAGACTTCCAGGCGAGACATCGCTTTTGCCTGCGCTTCTGTAATCATACCAATCTTCACAGCCTTAGCCTTAACCTTTGCCGAATCGATGCCTGCACCATCATCGCCGACAGAAATGATCGTTTGGTTCCCTTGGTGGAAGGCACGGATAGTAATGATTCCCGCAGGTGGTTTACCAGCAGTTTGCCTTTCTTCTGGCGTTTCAATACCGTGAGCGATCGCATTATTCAGCATATGAGTCAACGGATCGGTCAGATGATCCAAAATCATCTTGTCAATTAAGGTCTCGCCACCTTCGATCACCAACTCTACTTGTTTGCCACACTTAATGGCGTTGTCGCGCACTCCTCGCCGCCAGCGATCAATAGTTTGAGCAAAAGGCACCATTCGCGCTCTCGTTAATCCCTCTTGTAGCTGGGTGGTTACTTGGCGGAACTGCCTAGCGACTCGTTCGGTTTCTTCGGTAACAAAATCAATGTCACTAGCCGACTCACGCACTCGTACAATGCGCTCAATCATCTGCTGTGAGAGTGTGTGAAAGGGAGTAAAACGATCCATTTCTAGTTCGCTAAAACCCCTGTCAGCATTGGAATCAGGGTCTTGTAAGCCGTCGGGGTCTTTCTTTTTGCGTCCAGCTAACAGAGATGCTTCCAGTAGCGATCGCTCGTACAACTCCTGCATCCTGGCACCCACATCTGAGAGTTGTTGTACCTGAATCAGCAAGTTATCTAATGACTGTCGTAGTCGTTCATGATCCTGCTCTAAGGTATTACGGTTTACTACCAACTCCCCAACTAAATTACTCATATCGTCCAGTTGCTTAACTGGAACCTTCATCGTTTCTTCAAATCTCGCAGCCCGACGAGTAGAGGGACGGGTAGCTTGGCTGGTGTTCGATTTTACTACAGTAGAATGGGATATTGTTTGATTCGCTTCTGCCAGCAATTTCTCTAAGTCACCAAATTCATCTTTTATAACTGGTGATGGAGTAGCATTTTTAGCTGAGACTGGTTGAGTGTTGAAGGGCTGGCGTTGGCGTAGACCGTCGTAGACATCGTTGTTGTTATCTGTACTTAGCAAGTCTTCCAAGGCAGCAAAATCTACTTCTGGTATCTTCTTAGCTTTAGGGATGGGTGCTACGTCCTCTCCTAATAATGCTGCCAAGTCTGCAAATTCATCTTCTTGAGCAACTATTTCAGTGGTTTCTGTAAACAATAAATTATTTTCAACAACTGTGTTTTCTCTTGTATCAAAGGTAGTTTCTAAATTATTATTTTCCTCAGTATCTACAACTTCTGGGCTTGTCTGGGCTGAATCTGAATTTTCCTCAAAACTAATAGTTTCTGATAGTTCATCCACAGGATTCTCTGTGGTTTCCATCTGAATATAGGTCAATTCATTTGTCGCGACATCTTCAAACAGCAGTTGCGGATTTTCATCGAGAGAGCCGAACAAATCACCTGGCTGTGCTTCGGATAATGCTGATTCTGAGCTTTCTCCAAAACTAATAGTTTCTGATAGTTCATCCACAGGATTCTCTGTGGTTTCCATCTG